>JAEETO010000095.1 GCA_016290385.1 Bacteroidales bacterium
CTGGTTGGAGGTGGCGGGGACGGCGTCGCGGGCTTCTACGGTCTTCTTGTCTGCACGCTTGAGCGCGGAGTTCTCGTCACGGAGCTGGCGCACCGTCACGATCTGGCCCGGGTGGAGGTTCTCGGAATCTCCGGCGTCGGTCACGACCTTCTTGTCGAAGATCATGTCGTTCTCTTCCAGGAATTCAAGCTTGTCCACGAGCTGTTCGGGGAGGAAGCGGGTGTCGCCCGGATCCACGATTTCGACCTTGCGCATCATCTGGCGGACGATTACTTCGAAATGTTTGTCGTTGATCTTCACACCCTGCATGCGGTAGACTTCCTGGATCTCGTTGACGATGTATTCCTGCACCTTGATCGGACCCAGGATATTCAGGATGTCGCTCGGGGAGATGGCGCCGTCAGAAAGCGGCATGCCGGCCCGCACGTAGTCGTTCTCCTGGACGAGGATCTGCTTGGACAGAGGCACGAGATAGTGTTTGTCGTCTTTCTCGTTGCCACTCTTGGCGCGGATGATGATCTCACGGTTACCGCGGCGGGTCTTGCCCATCACCACTTCACCGTTGATTTCAGAAACGATGGCCGGGTTCGACGGGTTGCGGGCCTCGAAGAGCTCGGTGACGCGCGGCAGACCGCCGGTGATATCGCCGGATTTGCCGATGGCGCGCGGGATCTTCACGATGATGTCGCCGATCTTGACTTCCTCACCGTCGCCGACCATGACATGGGCGCCCACAGGCAGGTTGTACTGCTTGAGTTCGTTGCCTTCGGCATCGAGGATGCGGACGGTCGGGTTCTTCGATTTGTCACGCGACTCGATGATGACCTTCTCGCTGTGCTGCGAGAATTCGTCGGCCTCGTTGCGGAACGTCGAACCTTCTTCCATGTTCTCGTATTTCACCTTACCGGAAGTCTCGGTGATGGTCAGGGCGTTGTAGGCATCCCATGTGCAGATGCGGTCGCCCGGAACGACGTTTTCACCGTCCTTCTTGAAGAGTTCGGAACCGTAGGGGATATTGTACTGGCCCAGGGTGATTTCAGTCACCGGGTGTACGATGCGCATTTCGGTGGCGCGGCTCACGACGATCGTGTGCTCGCCATTGTCGTCCTGTTTGATGATGGTGCGGAGCTCGTCGAATTCGAGACGGCCTTCGTACTTGGAAACAATCTCGCTTTCAGAAGCCACGTTCGAAGCGGTACCACCGACGTGGAAGGTACGCAGGGTCAGCTGGGTACCCGGCTCGCCGATGGACTGGGCGGCGATCACGCCGACCACCTCGCCTTTCTCGACCATGCGGCCGGTAGCCAGGTTGCGGCCGTAGCATTTCGCACACACACCCTTCTTCGATTCGCAGGTCAGTACCGAACGGATTTCCACCTGCTCGATCGGGAGGCTCTCGATGAGTTCGGCGATATCTTCAGTAATCTGGTCGCCGGCGCTGAGGATCTTCTCGCCGGTGAGTGGATTGTAGATGTCGTGGACCGAGGTACGGCCGAGGATGCGTTCGCCGAGGCTCTCGACCACCGTATCCTTGTTCTTGATGGCGGTGGCCACGAGGCCGCGGAGCGTGCCGCAGTCTTCCTCGTTGATGATCACGTCGTGCGACACGTCCACCAGACGGCGTGTCAGGTAACCGGCGTCTGCCGTCTTCAGGGCGGTATCGGCCAGACCCTTACGGGCACCGTGGGTGGAGATGAAGTACTCGAGCACGCTCAGGCCTTCCTTGAAGTTGGCGAGAATCGGGTTCTCGATGATGTCGGCGCCGGTGGAACCGGACTTCTGCGGCTTGGCCATCAGGCCACGCATGCCGCAGAGCTGACGGATCTGCTCTTTCGAACCACGGGCACCGGAATCCAGCATCATGTACACCGGATTGAAGCCCTGTTTGTCCGCCTTGATGCGCTGCTCCACGATGTTGGTGAGTTGCGTGTTGACAGTGGTCCAGATATCGATGACGTGGTTGTAACGTTCGTTGTTGGTGATCAGACCCATGTCATAGCTTGCCTGCCAGGTGGCAATCTGCTGGTAACCGTCCTCCACGAGTTCGGCTTTTTCATCCGGGATGATCACGTCACCCAGGTTGAACGACAGGCCGCCCTCGAATGCCATACGGTAGCCGAGGTTCTTGATGTCGTCGAGGAACTGGGCGGTGCGTGCGATGCTGGTGGCCTTCAGCACCACGCCGATGATGTCGCGGAGCGACTTCTTCTTCAGCAGGGTGTTGATGTACGGCACCTCAGCGGGCACGAGCTGGTTGAAGAGGATACGGCCGACGGTCGTCTCCTGCATCTTGTATCCTTTCGAAGGATCCATCTTGTCGACCGGGATGCGTACCTGGCACTTGGTCTGCCATTCTACGCGGCCTTCGTTCTTGGCGATGATGGCTTCTTCGGGTCCGTAGAACTTCATGCCCTCGCCCTTGGCGCCGGAGCGCTCCTTGGTGATGTAGTACAGGCCGAGGACCATGTCCTGCGAAGGCACCGTGATCGGCGCACCGTTCGCGGGATGGAGAATGTTGTGGGAACCCAGCATCAGCAGCTGGGCTTCCAGGATGGCGGCATTGCCGAGCGGCAAGTGGACAGCCATCTGGTCGCCGTCGAAGTCGGCGTTGAATGCCGTACAGGCGAGCGGGTGCAGCTGGATGGCCTTGCCTTCGATCATACGCGGCTGGAAGGCCTGGATACCGAGGCGGTGCAACGTCGGTGCACGGTTGAGGAGCACCGGGTGGCCTTTCATCACGTTCTCGAGGATATCCCAGATCACGGGATCCTTGCGGTCCACGATCTTCTTGGCGCTCTTGACCGTCTTGACGATGCCGCGCTCGATGAGTTTGCGGATCACGAACGGTTTGTAGAGCTCGGCTGCCATGTATTTCGGCAGGCCGCACTCGTGCATCGAAAGCTCCGGACCCACGACGATGACGGAACGGGCGGAGTAGTCCACGCGTTTGCCGAGGAGGTTCTGACGGAACCGGCCCTGCTTGCCTTTGAGGCTGTCGGACAGGGATTTCAGCGTACGGTTGGCCTCGCTCTTGACGGCGTTGGACTTGCGGGAGTTGTCGAACAGCGAGTCGACGGCTTCCTGCAGCATGCGCTTCTCGTTGCGGAGGATCACCTCGGGCGCCTTGATCTCGATGAGGCGTTTCAGGCGGTTGTTGCGGATGATCACGCGGCGGTACAGGTCGTTCACGTCGCTGGTGGCGAAACGGCCGCCATCGAGGGGAACGAGCGGGCGGAGATCCGGCGGAATCACAGGAATCACCTTCATCACCATCCATTCCGGATGGTTGATCTCCTTCGACTCACGGAAGGCCTCGATGACGCTCAGGCGCTTGAGAGCCTCGGCTTTGCGCTGCTGCGAAGTCTCGGATTCGCTCTTGTGGCGGAGTTCATAGGAGAGGGTATCAAGGTCGACATTCTGCAGCATCTTGTAGATCGCCTCGGCGCCCATACCGGCAATGAACTTCTGCGGATCGTCGTCCGGAAGGTCCTGATTGCCCTTGGGCAGCCGGTCGACTACGTCGAGGTACTCTTCTTCGGAGAGCAGGTCGAGGTCGTTCACCGCGTGTTCCTTGAGCGTCTTGGCTGCACCGGCCTGCATCACCACGTAGCGTTCGTAGTAGATGATCGATTCCAGTTTCTTGGAAGGAATGCCGAGCAGGTAGCCGATCTTGTTGGGGGTGGACCGGAAGTACCAGATATGCGCCACCGGAACGGTCAGGCTGATGTGGCCCATCCGTTCGCGGCGCACCTTCTTCTCCGTCACTTCCACGCCGCAGCGGTCGCAGACGATGCCGCGGTAGCGGATGCGCTTGTACTTTCCGCAGTGGCACTCGTAGTCTTTCGTCGGACCGAAGATGCGCTCGCAGAACAGGCCGTCGCGCTCCGGTTTGTAGGTGCGGTAGTTGACGGTTTCCGGCTTGAGCACCTCGCCCGACGACTGCTCGAGAATCTCTTCCGGAGAAGCCAGGCCGATGGTGATCTGGTTGAAGTTGTTTTTCACCTTTATCTCTTTCTTTAAAGACATAGCCTTGAATTTTACTTGTCAAACACTCTTTGAATTAGTCCATCTTCACGCTCAGGCCCAGGCCGCGGAGTTCGTGGAGCAGCACGTTGAGCGATTCGGGAATGCCCGGAATCGGCATCGGGTCGCCCTTGACGATGGCTTCGTAGGCGCGGCTGCGGCCGGTGACGTCGTCCGACTTGATGGTCAGGATCTCCTGCAGGATGTTGGAGGCGCCGAAGGCTTCGAGCGCCCAGACCTCCATCTCACCGAAGCGCTGGCCACCGAACTGGGCCTTACCGCCGAGCGGCTGCTGGGTGATCAGGGAGTACGGACCGATGGAGCGGGCGTGCATCTTGTCGTCGACCATGTGGCCCAGCTTGATCATGTAGATCACGCCGACCGTAGCCTGCTGGTCGAAGAGTTCGCCGGTGCCGCCGTCGCGAAGCTGGGTACGGCCGTAACGCGGCAGGCCGGCTTCGTCGGTGTACTTGCAGATGTCTTCCAGGCTGGCACCGTCGAAGATCGGGGTGCTGAACTTCAGGCCGAGTTCGCGGCCCGCCCAGCCGAGGACGGTCTCGTAGATCTGGCCGAGGTTCATGCGGGAAGGCACGCCGAGCGGGTTGAGCACGATGTCGACCGGGGTACCGTCTTCGAGGAACGGCATGTCCTCGTCGCGGACCACCTTGGCCACGATACCTTTGTTACCGTGACGGCCGGCCATCTTGTCGCCCACCTGGATCTTGCGTTTCTTGGCGACATACACCTTGGCCAGCTTCATGATGCCGGACGGGAGCTCGTCGCCGATGGTGAGGTTGTAGTTGATGCGCTTGTACTGCGCGTCATACTCCTTGTATTTGATCAAGTAGTTGTTGATGAGTTCTTTAATCAGCTCGTTGCTCTTCTTGTCGGAAGTCCACTTGGTCGGATTGACGTTGTTGTAGTCGATCTGGTCGAGGACCTCGCGGGTGAAGGCTTCGCCCTTCGGCAGAAGTTCGGCACCATAGAGGTCGCCGATGCCGGCGCTCTTCTTGCCCGCGACGAGCTTCATCAGCTTGTCGAGGAAGATGCCCTTGAGCTCGGCGCACTTGCGGTCGAACTCGTCTTTGGCTTCCTGCAGCTGGCGTTTGGCGTTCTCCTTGCCTTTCTTGGTGTTCTCTTTCACCACGTGCGAGAAGAGGCGTTTGCCGATGATGGTACCGGAAAGGGAAGGGGATGCCTTCAGGGAGGCGTCCTTCACGTCGCCGGCCTTGTCACCGAAGATGGCACGCAGGAGTTTCTCTTCCGGCGAAGGATCGCTCTCGCCTTTCGGCGTGATCTTGCCGATGAGGATGTCACCCGGTTCGACGTGGGCGCCGATGCGGATGATACCGTTCTTGTCGAGATCCTTGGTGGCTTCTTCGCTGACATTCGGGATGTCGGCGGTCAGCTCTTCCATGCCGCGCTTGGTGTCGCGGACTTCCATGATGTATTCGTCCACATGGATGGAAGTGAAGATGTCTTCCCGGATGATGCGCTCGGAGAGCACGATGGCATCCTCGAAGTTGTAACCCTTCCACGGCATGAAGGCCACTTTCAGGTTGCGGCCCAGGGCGAGTTCGCCGTTCTGGGTGGCATAGCCTTCGGTCATGATCTGGCCGGGGGTCACGCGGTCGCCCTTGCGGACGATCGGCTTGAGGAGGATCGAGGTGCTCTGGTTGGTCTTCCGGTAGAGCGGGAGATGATAGACGGTGACTTCGGGATCGAAGCTGACGAAGCGTTCGTTCTCGGTCTTGTCGTATTTCACATGGATTTCGCGGGCGTCCACGAACACCACTTCACCGTTGCCTTCGGCAGCGATCTGGGTGCGGGAGTCGCGGGCCACGGGTCCTTCCAGGCCGGTACCGACGATCGGGGCCTCAGGCCGGATGATCGGAACTGCCTGGCGCATCATGTTCGATCCCATGAGGGCGCGGTTGGCGTCGTCGTGCTCCAGGAACGGGATGAGCGATGCGGCGATGGAGGCCACCTGGTTGGGCGCGACGTCCATCAGGTCGATGCTTTCCTTGCTCTTCACAGGGAAGTCGGCCTCCAGACGGCACTTGATGCGCTCGTCAAGGATGTTGCCTTCGTCGTCGAGATGGACCGAGGACTGGGCCACGATCTTGTTCTCTTCTTCTTCGGCGCTGAGGTAGACCACGCCCTGGTCGCTCAGGTCGACACGGCCTTCCTCGACTTTGCGGTACGGCGTCTCGATGAAGCCCAGGTCGTTGATCTTGGCATACACGCACAGGGACGAGATCAGGCCGATGTTCGGACCTTCAGGAGTCTCGATCGGGCACAGGCGTCCGTAGTGGGTGTAGTGCACGTCGCGCACCTCGAAACCGGCGCGGTCGCGGGAAAGGCCGCCCGGGCCCAGTGCGGAGAGACGGCGTTTGTGCGTCATCTCGGCCAGCGGGTTGGTCTGGTCCATGAACTGGGAGAGCTGGCTGGTCGCGAAGAAGCTGTTGATCACGCTCGAGAGGGACTTGGCGTTGATCAGGTCCACCGGGGTGAAGACCTCGTTGTCGCGCACGTTCATGCGTTCGCGGATCGTACGGGCCATGCGGGCCAGTCCGACACTGAACTGGTTGGCGAGCTGTTCGCCCACGGTGCGGATACGGCGGTTGCTCAGGTGGTCGATATCGTCGACGGTCGCTTTCGAGTTGATGAGCTGGATCAGATAGCGGATGATCTCGATGATGTCCTCCTTGGTCAGGATGCGGACATTCGGATCCGTGGTAAGGTTGAGCTTCCGGTTGAGCCGGTAGCGGCCCACCTGTCCGAGGTCGTAGCGCTTGTCCGAGAAGAACAGCTTGTCGATGACGTCGCGCGCCGTTGCCTCATCCGGCGGTTCCGAATTGCGGAGCTGCCGATATGTGTAGAAGATCGCCTCTTTCTCAGAGTTGGTCTGGTCTTTCTGGAGGGTATTGTAGATGATGGCATAGTCGGCGGTGTAGGCATCCTCCTTGTGGAGCAGGATGGATTCCACGCCCGAGTCGAGGATGTCGTCGATGTGCCTTTCTTCGAGGACGGTCTCGCGGTCCACGATCACCATGTTGCGCTCGATGTAGACCACTTCACCCGTATCTTCATCCACGAAGTCTTCGTTCCAGGTTTTCAGGACACGCGCTGCCAGGCGGCGTCCGATATATTTCTTGAGGTTCGTCTTGTTGACCTTCACTTCCTCCGCCAGGTCGAAGATGTCGAGAATGGCCTTGTCGCTCTCGAAGCCGATGGCGCGGAGCAGGGTCGTGACGGGGAGTTTCTTCTTGCGGTCGATGTACGCATACATCACGTTGTTGATGTCGGTTGCGAACTCGATCCAGGACCCCTTGAACGGAATGATGCGCGCAGAATAGAGCTTGGTGCCGTTGGCATGCATGCTCTGGCCGAAGAAGACGCCAGGGGAGCGGTGCAGCTGGGAAACGACGATGCGCTCGGAACCATTGATGATGAAGGTTCCGCGAGGGGTCATGTACGGGATGGCGCCCAGATAGACGTCAGAGATCACCGTATCGAAATCTTCGTGCTCCTCATCGGTGCAATACAGCTTGAGCTTGGCTTTCAGGGGCACGTTGTAGGTGAGGCCCATATCGAGGCATTCGTCCATCGTGTAGCGCGGCGGATCGATGAAATAGTCGATGAACTCCAGAACGAAATTGTTGCGGGTGTCGGTGATCGGGAAAACCTCCTGGAACACTTTGTAAAGCCCTTCGTTCTTGCGGTTCTCGGCCGTTGTCTCGAGCTGGAAGAAATCGCGGAAAGATTTCAACTGCACTTCCAGGAAATCGGGATAGTCCAGGAGTGCCTTCGAAGTCGCGAATGTAATCCTCTGATTATTAGGTTTTTGTGACATTTTTTAAGGCAGGTTGAAAATAAACTTGAAATAACGACAGAAAGGGTTTAGGGCCCGCAGGCCCTAAACCCAAGTTTCTTACCCAAGGGGGGAAGAAGTGGGCATTGTGCTATTTAAGTTCAACTTCGCCGCCTGCTTCTTCGAGAGCTGCCTTGACTTGTTCTGCTTCAGACTTGGAGACCTTCTCCTTGATGACTGCGTTCGGAGCCTTGTCGACAAGTTCCTTCGCCTCTTTCAGACCGAGACCGGTGAGTTCCTTGACGGCTTTCACCATCTGGAGTTTGGCCTGGCCGGGCGAAATGAGGATCACGTCGAATGCGCTCTGTTCTGCCTCGGCGGCGGCACCGGCGCCGGCGCCTTCAGCGGCTACGACCACTGCAGCTGCAGCAGGT
>JAEETO010000015.1 GCA_016290385.1 Bacteroidales bacterium
TCGACAAGAACTGGATCGACACGACCGATGTGAATGTAGTGATGCCGGCGGTGGAATACTATGACCGGCATCCATCCGGCATCCGTCGTGCCAAGGCGTGGTATTATCTGGGGAGGATTCAGCAAAATGGTAATGACCGGCAGGAAGCCAGTATTTCCTTCCTGAAGGCTGAACGGTATGCAGAAGCATCTGATGACTCAGATTTCAAGGGGTTGGTCTGTCTGGCGATGTCGACTATCTACAGTCAAACCCATCTTCATGAGGAATCGCTCAAATACTCGGAGCGGGCACATTCTTTCTTCGTTGAGGCAGGTGATACAACAAACGCCACTAGTGCTCTATTCGGTATGACCTTGGAATACAATAACCTTGAACGATATGCGGAAGCCGATTCGTTGTACCAAATATTGTTGGCAAGCAATCATCTTTACCCTAATCTTAGAGGTGATTTGTTATGTGGCTATGCTTTACACTGCGTGACCAATAAAGAAGAATATGCGCAAGCTATCACTTATTTTGAAGAAGCACTTTCTTCCACTGGCTCATTGCCCAAAATGAATTTTTGGGGAGCCTATGCCTACGCATTGTTCCGTACAGGGAATGAAAAGCGGGCCGATAAAATCTTTAATCAACTGAAAGCCAACACCAACTCATTCAACAAGTATATTTTTACGACTTGGAAAAGCCGGGCTGATGCTTTTGCTGGCGATTATCCTTCAGCCTACCAGCTCCTGAAAGAAGCGTCCGATATTCAAGATAATAATGTCAGGGACGTACTGAAGCAATCTGCTGTCAAGGCCCAGAAGGATTTTCTGGAGCAAATGAATCTGGAATCAGAACAAGCCGCAAGAAAACGCCAGTCCATCGCATGGGGGTGCAGCCTGCTCCTCTTCGCGCTCATTTTGTTCCTCATCTTGTATTTCAAGCGCCGTTACGAGCAGTCCAAACAAGACAGGATAGCCCTTTTGGATGCCTTCAAGAACCTGACGACACAAATCTCCAGGAATAAGGAAGAACGTGCGAGGATTCGTGGTCAGTATATTGAGATTTGTCAGTCCTATTTCAATCAAATCGGCCGGATGAACGAGATTCTGCAGCAATACACGGATCAATCGGAGAATAATCTGTATTTATCATTGAAAAGCGCCGTCCACCAGATCGAATCGGATGACGAGAGCCAACAACAGTTCGAAGCGCTTCTCAACAATTCCTTCGATAATGTGATGCTGCATTTCCGGGAAGTATTTCCCAAGAAAAAAGAGCCATACTATCGACTTGTCAGTTTCTTTTTCGCCGGATTCGATACGGCGACCATCCTCGTTTTTCTGCCGAATTATAATATGCACAACATCCATGTAGAAAAATCACGGCTTAGACAGGCGATCGCAAAGACAGAATCTCCCTACCGCGAGCAATTCCTACAACTTCTTTCGTAAAGAATTAATAATCAGTATCTCATCGGCATCTCCCACACCAGCCCGACGGCGAATCCACAAGAAAGCGGGCGCTAGAGAATTCCCTACTTGACGCAAGATTTGCCGGCATTGGCAAATAACCCAGAAATAAACTATCTTTGTTGACATTGGTAATACGATGAAAGTCCTTTTTAGAATAATCTTAATGGCGGCGATCATATCGCTTGTCTGTCCGGACGCACACGGGCAGGATATTCCCGTCAATCCGAAATTCGACGCCGTTTCAGATAAGGAAATCGATATGAAGGTCTATGACCGGGATACTTCCGCCGCGGCAATTCTCCTGTACCGCAGTTACACCGTCCGGATTGGCATTTCGGCCAATGCTACATTGAACCGGACCATCCGGGTGCATGACCGCTGGAAAATTCTCAAGGAATCCGGCAAGGGCGCGGCAGACTATGAGATTCTCTGCGCCACAGGCTTCGACGAGAAGGAGATTGTTTCCAATATCAAGGCCACTACCTTCAACCGGCTCCCTGACGGGAAAGCCGAGCAAATCAAGATGTCCAAGAAGAGCCGCTTCGACGAAAAGTTTTCAGACAGCCATAACAAGGTTTCTTTCGCGCCTGAAGGCGTGAAGGAAGGCTCAGTAGTCGATGTTGCCTTTGAAATCCAGTCTCCAACCGTCACGATTCCGGACATTTACCTTCAGTTGTCGGATTACCCGGTCAACCAGATTGATGTGGATGTCTGCTATGCGGATTTCTTCGTCTACAACAGGATCACACGAGGATACCTGTCCTCCCGTTTCCACCAGGAAACCGAAAATGAAACGATCACCACGGCGGCTACCGGCCCGATGAGCATTTCCATGTATCACGACTATTATTCAGCGAGTAATGTTCCGGCCATGAAGGAAGAACCCTTCTGCTATTGCTCCGACCAGTACAGAATGTCCGTCTGTTACGACCTGCGGAGCGTCGCGATTCCCGGAGTGATCTCCAGGGACTACCATGCAGGCTGGGACCAGGTCGACAAGGCTGTCGCCAATTCTCCGTTGCTGTCGCAAGTCAGGCAGAAGTTCCGCGATGCGGACGAAATCCGTCAGCTCATGGAAAGCAGGAACTCGACAGATGAGCAGATCCTTGCCATCTGGCAGTATATCCTCGACCGGGTCAAATGGAATGAAGAGACGGAACTGCTGCCGCAAGACAACAAGCAGACACTCAAAGAAGGAAGCGGCAGCTCGGCCGACATGAATGCCTTGATGGCCAGCGCATTAAACACTGTGGGATTCGTAGCGGAGCCCGTACTTGTGAAACTGCGGACGCAAGGCATCCTGCTGGACTACCATATTTCATCGTCCGAATTCGGGGCATTTCTGCTACGCATCAAGTCGCCCGACGGGACTGTACGCTATCTGGATGCGGCACGCAAGGATTCCTATTTCAATGTGTTGAATCCCAACTATCTGGTAAGCCGGGGAAGACTGGTACATCTTGACGGACACGGTGAATGGATCGACCTGACGGCACTTCCTGTCACCAACCAGTGGGGACAGGTCGTCAAACTCACACCCGACCCCGCCGAGGGCGTCATCCGCGGATCGTCCGATGTTTCCGCAAGCAATCTATGCGCCTACGCCATCAAGACACGCTACCACAGTTTCGACAGTCCCGAACGCTGGATTGAGGACAGCGAGAACAAGGACGGCATCGAGATCCTCGAAATGAAAATCGAAGGAGAGGACCAGCGGGGCAATACCGCTCTCGTCTCCACTACCTTCGAAGACGCGCTCGAGCAAGCCGGCGAATTTCTGTATATTCATCCTTTTGTGACGCGCTGGCACGACCGGGAAGCCTTCCGTGACGAACAGCGCAAGTTGCCCGTGGATTTCCCGTACAAAGAACGGATTAACTATATGTGCATCATCAACGTACCGGAAGGATACACGGTTGAGCAGCTGCCCGCACCGACAAGAGGAACCATCCCTGACGCCGGTGGCGCCTCTTATCTGCTCCAGTGCCAGCAGGTAGGCAACATCATCCAGCTTTCCTTCCGGATGGAACAAGGCGCCATGCAGATCCAGGAAAAGGATTATGCCGCGTTCCGGGATTTCTGGGACCACCTCTGCCAGGTGGAAGAATCGGTCATCGTCATGAAGAAACCATGAAACAAGTTCTGATCGTCATAGCCTTGCTTGCCGCCCAGATAGCAGGCGCCCAACAGCATGCCACCGTCGTCAACGACACGGAACACTTTACCATGCATTCCGTCGCCTCCGGCACACTGAATGTAACGCGTACCATCACTGTCTTCGACGAGCACGGACTGGCCGAAGCGGTCTTCAGCGTTTACACGAACCAGTTCGAGACGCTTTCGGCGTTCAAAGGCGTCCAGACCCTCCCCGGCGGAAAGACGATCAAAATCAAGAAGAGCGACCTGCAGACCGTTTCCATCGGAACAGGACTGGCGGAAGACGGATTTCTCACCACTTACCTTCCCTCCGGCTCCTATCCCTTCACTATCAGCTACGAATATACCGTACAGTATCGGAAAGGATTTGCCGTCTTTCCCGTCTTCGCCCCCATCCGGACGGAAAAAACACGTCTTGAACATGGTTCCTACACCTTGTCTTTTCCGGAGGGAACGAAGATCCGCTATCACGCCAACGCCTTCGGCAAACCTCGCATCACGGATACGGAATATACTTGGGCCATCGATAATTTTGCAGGATACACCGAAGAACACTTGATGCCCGAAATCCGGACCATCCTCCCATATGTACAGGCCGCGCCAGTTGATTTCATGTACGACGGCGTTCCCGGCCGGCAAGGTACCTGGCAGCAGTTGGGCCAATGGCAATACGGCCTCCTGCAAGGAGCCGACGACCTTCCTGCAGAACGGGTAGCAGAGATGAAAGCCCTTACGGCCTCCTGCAAGACAACGATGGAAAAAGTCCGCCTTGTCTATGACTATCTTTGCAACAAGACACGCTACGTCAGCATCCAGTTCGGTATCGGTGGATTCCGGCCTTTCCCCGCCTCGCGGGTTGACAAGACGGGGTTCGGCGACTGCAAAGCGCTGAGCAACTATTTCATCAGCCTGCTCCGGGCCGTCGGCGTCGAGTCGGTCTATACGGTGCTCAATACCCGGCGTCCCCACATGGACCCGGACTATTGCTCTCTAGGGCAGAGCGACCATGTCATGGTTTCCGTTCCTTTGCGGGAAACCGGAGATACCCTGCTTGTCGAATGTACTCGGCGCCTCCCACTCGGTTACCGGCCACGGCATGCAGCGGGTCATGACCTGTTGCGTATCCATCCTTCGGGCGGTGAGCTGGCTGGTGCGTCGGGCTATCCGGATTCTCTGAGCCGGATTGAGATTCAGGTGACAGTCCAACCCGCGGAGGACGGATCGGCACATATAGAAATCACGGACCTCTACAGTCTGGACAAGATCGAACCCCTGCTGGATTTCCAGAACTGGCCGGACGGACAGCAGCGGCGTCAATTGACAAGCGGGCTGGACATCCATCCACAAGCCTTCCATGTCAAATCCATAGAAGACAATTTTGATACCTGCGACGGAATCCCTGGCTGGTATCCCTTCATGCGGATCAGCTATGCTATGGAATGCCGCGGTTTCTGCCGGGTCAGCGGCAACCGCCTGTTCGTCCCGGTCAACCTATTTGCCAAGAAGTTGTTCATCCAACGCACGGAGCGCATCAATCCCCTCGAAAACGACAGCGGTAGCTGCTATCACGATATCCTCACGTATCAGCTGCCCGAAGGATATTCCGTGGAAAGCGTGCCTGATCCGGTACAGATGGATGAAGAATGGGGCACATTCACCTCAACCGTGACGAACGGGGACGGCGTCATCACTGTCGACCAGTTCCTGCATCTGAAAAGGTTCCAGGAAGACCCTTCCAGCTATGCCGCATACCGGACTTTTGCCCGCGCGCTTAACAAGGCATACGAAGCATCCATTGTCCTGGTCCGTCCCTGACCACTCATGTCTTCGCCTCTTCCGGAAACACAACCTTACAACTTCGACTGGAGCACGCCCATCTGCGAAGAATGGTCCAGGTACGCCGAGAAACTCGGCTGGACCAAACCCTGCCGCTTGCGGGTAAAAGCCAACCTGATAGACGATATTCGCTAACCATCTTTGGCATCCGGACGGAATTATTCATATTTTAGGTTATCTTTATAGTCAAGTATACGGATTTCATATATTGGTGATAAGAATGCAAAGAGTATTATATACCATACTTGTGCTGTCGACTATATCTTGTTCAACTGCACATCAGATCAATTCAAACAATAAAGCAACTTCTCGAATAGTCTCGTCATTACTTGAAAAGAATGGGAATGTATATTACTTACAATCTACATACTCAAAATCATCGGTCATTTGGACATATAGAGAAGATGGTATAGAGATATATAGACTTCTGTCGGGAAAACTTTCATCACAAAAACATATAAAAACAGACAAAAATAATAATGCTCTTTTCTTAAACATGGAGGATTTAGCAGAACTCGATGATTATTTGGAATTGGATAGTGATATATTAGGGATACAAACTAGAAGAATACAACAAGAGTACCCAGTTTGTTTTGATTGTATCCTTAAAGGTTCTCTTCATTCAAAAAAACTAAATTCACTTATCCAAGATATTATTTATTTTGAGTTGTGGCCTCTAGGAGTATGATTTCCAATGAGATAAATCGATATATCGAGTAACCGCTACCTCTATAATGGCAAGGAAATTGGAATCGACACCATCGGCAGCTTCTAGCCATATTACCCTGAACGCGTAAAGGGGAGCGAATAATCGCCATCATCTATATCCTATTATTCATTATTTCATCTTACTTCTTTGGAATCTATATTGCGTTTGGGCTCGGCAATTTAAGCATTCGGCATGTAGCCTTCCCATAAAGTGAATACATATTTTAAACAAATATTACGAAAATGATAAATGATTATCAAATCATTGAGGTATCTTGGGAAGAGAGATTCTTAAGAAAACGAACACATCCTCAATCTGTAAAAATAACTACTCCCGGTTTACTTGAACAAATGAAAAGCAAACTATATGAGAGTGGAAAAGATTCACTTTACAGCTACTATGAGAGTATTCCAAGTATCCTAACTAAATACACCTCCCCTCTGAGTGGTGAGCTTGATTATAAAACCCCTTTGGATTTTATGGATGTTTATTATTATCGTCCAGGTATGATTGCATGTGTCAGCGAAAGAGTAAAACGAATACTTGAATATGTTAAAGTTGATAGTGCAGAGTTTATTCTTTTCCCGATTAATCTGAAAAATCAGGCGGATTTGTTTTATTTATTATTTGTTCCCATGATTCCCATAACTCGGGCGAATATCGATTTTTCTAAGTCAGAATATGTTGATAACCATGTCGGGACCAAGGAGGCGGTAATAATTAGTAGTGCAGAGGAATACTTATGTCATCAAGGAGATTTTAAACCCCAAAAAATAGTTCTTTCTTCTATTGCCCCTAAAAGAAATATCTATCATATAGAGTCGTGCTCCCATGTATTTTATTCAAAAAAAATAGTGGATTGTTTTATTAATGAAAAGATAACAGGAGCAAAAGTTATTCCGTACGGAGAAATATGCACATTGGAGATTGCAGAGTAGTTACATTTATTTTTAACAATAAATCAGTTAATTCTTCCATCATACTAAGAGAATCAAACACTCCCGGACCTCATCCGTTTCGTGAAATGGAAGCGGTCACAAATAATCGTTATCTTTACAACGGAAAGGAGTTGGAAGACTACACCATCGGCAGCTTCTAGCCATATTACTCTGAACGCGTATGACAAGAAAGCGTTGGATTATTAATAGTAGTGGCCATAATCGCATTTGCGGTATTCAATCAATTAAATATCAATAAGTTGATTAATCACGGGCCAACGCAGATTGTAGTAGGTACGATAGATTCGAAGAAACGAGTTAATCGGCATTATGAAATACAATGCAGTTTCAACTATAACGGCGAACACCTGACAGATAGATTTACAGTTAATCATAAAGTCTATGAGGAATTAGCGGTTTCTGATAGTATTGAAATAATAATCAGCGAAACTAACCCCAGAATCAGATTACTCAATAAATATAAAGGCGCGTTCCAGTAGACTCTTTTTCAAGTTCGTCCCCGTCGAAAAGTCGTCTGGTGACAGTTATCTGACCATCAGTCCGTTTGCAAGCAATCAAAATGGACCAAAACATGAAAACATCTATCATCCATGCTGCCTGCCTGGCTATTACTACTGTCTTTTTGTTTTCATGTGGGCAAGTTTAGCCGCAAACTGCGGCGTCCTCCTTTGCGCGACACAGAAGAAAGCGCCGCTATGTCTGTGTCACACGAAGTTTGGAGACGGAAATAACCGATTTCGCCTCGCGACACAGACGTGACTCAATCGTCTGTGTCGCGCAAAGAAAATGAGATTTCGGAAGATGCAAGATGAAAATCGTTGTCCATGTGAATGGCTTCCAGAGAGCGTCAGAGGGCAGAGAGTGTGGACAATGCGACCCCAATGGTACCGTTGAGCCGGCTGAACGACGCCAGATACAATCTGGCGGCCATGATCCAGGACAACGATTTTTCGGGTTGCCAGACTATCTGGGAGCGCATTTGGCAGGGCAAGGTGCCGGTCAGGGATTCATCAAATCCTTGTTGACAAAACGCAGGATGTTGTAGATCGATTCGATGGCGGCGTCGGCGGGGCCTTCGGGATCGAGCATCTTGGCTTTGCCGAGGGCGTTGATGGCGTCGCCCCAGAGCTGCTGGCGGCGGTAGATGTTGCCCAGCAGGTACCAGCCATGCGCATCGCCGGGCGAGCGCTTCACATAGTCACACAAAGACTGATGCGCCTCCTCGAGCTCTCCGGCCCGAAGAAGCGCCTCAATCTCAATGAGTCCAGGCTGCCGGCGGTCCATTACACCAGACCCGAGAAGCCCATGAAGGCAAGCGCCATGATGCCGGCCGTCAGCAGGGCGATGGGAACACCCTTGAAAGCCTTGGGCACGTTGCTCAATTCCAGCTGCTCGCGAATGCCCGCGAAGAGGATCAGCGCCAGGCCGTAGCCGATGGCCGTGGCGATGGCAAAGAGCAGCGCCTCGCCCAGGCCCAGCATCCGGGCACCGGCGGCGAAGCCGAAGTCATATTTGTTGGACACCACCTGGATGGCGACACCCAGCACCACGCAGTTGGTAGTGATCAGCGGCAGGAAGATACCCAGCGCCTGGTAGAGCGAAGGGCTGATCTTCTTGATGATGATCTCGACCATCTGCACGAGCGAGGCAATGACCAGGATGAAACTCACGGTCTGCAGGAACTCGAGTTCGAGCGGAACCAGCACAAACTTCTGGAGCAGATAGGTGACCAGCGTGGCGATGGCGATCACGAAGGTGACAGCCGCCGTCATGCCCACGGCCGTTCCCACTTTCTTGGATACGCCCAGAAAGGGGCAGATACCCAGGAACTGGCTCAGGACGACGTTGTTGACGAAAATCGCCGAAACGAATATCAGTATGATTTCCATGGTTATGCCTGTTTAGTGAGTTTTCTGAAAATGACCATCAGGTAGGCCAGCACGATGAAGGCGCCAGGCGCCAGCACGAAGGCCAGCATGCCGTCGCCGGCCACGAACTTCCAGCCGAAGGCCGAGCCGCTGCCCAGAATCTCACGGACGAGACCCACGGCAGTCAGCGCGATGGTGAAGCCCAGGCCGATGCCGATGCCGTCGAGGGCGGAATCACCCACCGGATTCTTGCTGGCAAAGGCCTCGGCACGGCCGAGGATGATGCAGTTGACCACGATCAGCGGGAGGAAGATGCCCAGGGATTCGTAAAGCACGGGCACATAGGCCTGCAGCAACAGCTGCACGATGGTCACGAACGAGGCGATGACCACGATGTAGCACGGGATGCGCACCTTGTCGGGGATGATCTTCGCGATGGCCGAGATGGTGATGTTCGACAGGATCAGCACGATGGTCGTGGCCAGACCCATGCCCAGGCCATTGATGGCGGAAGTAGTGGTACCCAGTGTCGGGCACATGCCCAGGACGAGCACGAACGTCGGATTGTTCTTGACGATGCCGTCGACGATCAGTTGTAACTTGTTATTCTTGCTCATGGTCCATGCAGTTGTTTTTGAATACTTCATACGCCGCATTCACGCCCTTGAGGAAGGCACGGGAAGTGATGGTCGAAGCCGTGATGGCATCGATCTCGCCGCCGTCCTTGGCGACGGAAATCTTGTTCGTGGAAGGATTCTTTCCTTTCACCTGTACACGCGGGGCGCAGTTCTCGTCGACGAGCTTCGCGCCCAGGCCCGGGGTCTCGGAATGCGAGATGACCGAGGTGTTGTAGACGGTGCCGTCGGGGGTGAAGCCCACCATGATGGTGAGCGGGCCGCCGAAACCGGAAGTCGAGACCTTGATGGCGTAGCCCACGACCTGGCCGCCCATGCGGGACGTGTAGATCTGGGCGCCGTCGTCGAGCGTCCGGACATCTTCCGACGGGATATTGTCGAAGGCCGGGGTGACGGCCGAAATGGCCGCGTTCACCTTGGCCAGCTCGGACGCCTCGATCGGCGCCTTGGTCACCGCATAGACGGTGCCCAGCAGGGCCGAGCAGACCAGGCAGATGCCGGACAGCACCAGCACCATGTTGCCGAATGTAGATTTTTTAGCCATTTTTCTTTACCTCCCCAAACCGGCGCGGTTTGCAATACTTGTTGAGCAAAGGAACAGCGCAGTTCATGATCAGGATGGCGAAGGAGACGCCTTCCGGATACGAACCGAAGTAACGGACGAAAACCGTGATCAAGCCGATGCCGATACCAAAGATGATCTGGCCCTTGGTCGTCATCGGCGACGTCACATAGTCGGTCGCCATGAAGATGGCGCCCAGCAGCAGGCCGCCCGTGAACACGTTGAACACCGGGTTGGTGAAACGCTCGGGATTGGCCAGCCAGAAAATGCCGGAGATCACGAACACCGTGCAGAGGATCGTCACCGGGATGGTGGCCTTGATCACGCGGCGGCAGAGCAGGTAGATGAAGCCCAGGATCAGCGCGATGGCTGAAAGTTCACCAGCCGAACCGCCCAGATTGAAGAAGAACTGCTGGCTGAAAGTCAGGTCGTCCGCCGGAATCTGCGAGAGCGTCATGCCGTTCTTGAGACCTTCCTTGACAGCGCCCAGCGGCGTTGCACCGGAGAAGGCATCCACGATGCCGAAGAGCGAGCCGCCGTCGTCCCAGGAAGTCATCAGCACCGGGAAGGAGACCAGCAGGAACACGCGGCCCACCAGCGCCGGGTTGAAAATGTTCTGGCCCAAGCCGCCGAAAGACATCTTGGCCACGCCGATCGCCACGATGGAACCGATCACGATCAGCCACCAGGGAGAGTTCGGGGGAAGGTTGAGGGCGAGCAGACAGCCCGTGACGACAGCCGACAGGTCGCTGACCGTCACCGGACGCTTGAGCAGGTATTTCTGGACCGCGAATTCCGTCAGCACGCAACTGGCGACACCCACGAGGATCAGCATCAGCACCGACCAGCCGCTGGCCAGGATCGACACCAGCATGGCCGGGGCCAGCGCGATGATCACGTCGAGCATGATCCGCTGCGTGCTCTCCGGGCCGTGGGCATGAGGAGAAGGAGATACGATAAGTTTGTTCATAGTCATCTACTTTTTAACTCTGCTACGGATGATCTTCATGACTTCTGCCTTGCTGATGCGGATCATGTCGAGCAGCGGAATGCCGGCCGGGCAGGTAAAGCTGCAGCAGCCACATTCGATGCAGTCGAATACACGTTCCTGCTCCAGTTCGTCGTACCGTCCGCCGGCACGGCTGAGCTTGTTGAGCAGCCAGGGCTCCAGGCCCATCGGGCAGGCCTGGGCGCACTTGGAGCAGCGGATGCAGGCGGATTCGGGACCGCGGCGGGTTTCCTCGGCCGTCAGCACGAGGATAGCGCCGTTGGCCTTGACCGTCGCCGCATCAAGGTTGGCGATGGCGCGGCCCATCATCGGGCCGCCGCTGATCACCTTGGCGGCATTTTCGGGCAGGCCGCCCGCCACTTCGAGGATCTTCGACATCGGGGTACCGATACGGACCTTGTAGTTGTGCTGCACGGGGAGGCAGCGGCCCGTGACGGTGATCACGTTGTCGATGAGCGGTTTGTTCTTCTGGACAGCTTCGTACACGGCCAGCGAGGTGCCCACGTTCTGGACCACGGCGCCGGTGTCGATCGGCAGGGCACCGGAAGGCACCTGACGGCCGATGACCGCGTCGATGAGCTGTTTCTCACCGCCCTGCGGATAACGTTTCTTGAGGACGACCACCTGGATCTGCGGGAAAGCAGCCGCGGCCTTCGTCATCGAGGCGATGGCGTCGGGCTTGTTCTCCTCGATGCCCACATAGCCCCGGTCCACGCCGAGGGCCTTCATCATGATGGCGCCGCCGATGAGGATCTCTTCGGGACGCTCGCGCATGATGCGGTCGTCGGAGGTGAGGTACGGCTCGCACTCGGTACCGTTGAGGATGAGGCATTCAGCTTTCTTGTCCTTCGGCGGAGCGAGTTTCACGTGGGTGGGGAACGAAGCGCCGCCCAGGCCCACGACGCCGGCCTTCTTCACCTTGTCGATGATCTCCTGGGGCGAATAGGGAATATCCTTGACAATCTTGTCGCTGCGGTCGATGTCTTCCATCCACTCGTCACCTTCCACGGTAATCTCGACATGCATCACCATGTTGCCAGCGATGTCAGCACGCGGGGCCACCGACTTGACGGTACCCGATACCGGGGAGTGGACGAAACCGGAAATGAAACCGGAGGGCTCGGCGATCACCTGGCCCACCTTCACCTTGTCGCCCGCGGCCACGACCGGCGTGGCCGGTGCGCCCAGATGCTGCGCCATCGAGACGTATGCCGTCCCGATCGCAGGGAAGATCTCGGTGGCTGCCGCCGAGGAGATCTTGTTGTCGTGCGGATGCACGCCGCCAATCTTAAACGTCTTTTTCATCGGGCTTCGGAGTTACAGGTTTAGCAGGAGCAGCGGGGGCTGCAGGAGTCGCAGGCGCTGCGGGAGTCGCAGGCGCTGCCGGTTTGGGAGGGAAATTGACCGCTTGGATGGCGTGGGTCGGGCACTCGTCGACGCACTTGCGGCAGAGCTTGCACTTGGTGAAGTCGATGTAGGCCACGTTGTTCTCGACCGTGATGGCGCCGAACGGGCAGGTCTTGGCACATTTGCCACAGCCGATGCAGCCGGCGGTGCAGGCTTTCCGGGTGACGGCACCCTTGTCTTTGTTGATACACATGACAGTGACCCTTCTGTTCTTGAGTCCCTTTGCGCGCAGTTCGATGATGCCTTTCGGACAGGCCTTCACACAAGCGCCGCACGCCGTGCATTTGTCCTGGTCAACCGTTGCGACACCTTTCTCAGGGTCGACATGGATGGCGTCGAATTTACAGGCCGCTTCGCAGTCGCCCTTGCCCAGGCAGCCGAACTTGCAGCCGGTGTCGCCGGCATAGAGCCCGGCCATCACCTTGCATGATGCATAGCCGTCGTACTCGTTGGTCCGGGCGCGGTTGGCGAAGGTGCCGTTGCAACGGACCACCGCCACCATCGGAGCTTTCTCCTCCACCGCACGGCCCAGCGCCTCGGCGATCTTGGTCATCACCGGATTGCCGCCTACGGGGCAGAAGAAACCATCCATGCCCGGTGCCTTCACGACATTCTCAGCGAATGCATGGCAGCCGGCCTGGCCGCAGCCGCCGCAGTTTGCGCCCGGAAGGATGGATTCCACCGTCGCGATACGGGGATCCTCCTCTACCTTGAACTTTTGCGCCACAAAGTAGAGCACAACTGCGAACAGCAGCCCGAGGGCTACCAGACAGGCAATTGTAAAAAGAATAGTTCCAGTCATTCAGGTTGTTTTTCTAAAGGTTGTTTTTCGATGGAAAAGGTAAATATCTTGGAAATCTTGTTCCGGAACAAATAGACAAACAGGTAGTAGACGGCCACGATGCCCAGCGAGCCGAGGCCCATGAGCAGTTCACCGGCGCCGCAGAGCGAAAACACGCCGATGGAAGCCATCAGCACGATGAGGGGCACTACATACGCC
The DNA here is from genome assembly GCA_016290385.1 of Bacteroidales bacterium. Lineage (GTDB taxonomy): Bacteria > Bacteroidota > Bacteroidia > Bacteroidales > UBA932 > Cacconaster. Next base: position 13,600 of record JAEETO010000015.1, read on the forward strand.
AGCCAGACGGCCTGGGTCCCCATGGACGAAGCCATGACCACGTTGACGGTCTCGCCGACCTGGTAATCTTCGGTCAGCGTCAGGATATCCTGTGCGATCTCGACCACCTTGACGGCCTGGTCGGAAGCCCCGCACACACCCTTGGCATGGCAGGCGGCACAGGCAGACTTGTTGAGGATTTCAACGGCGATGTAGTCCTTGTCGACCGACACCACTTTTCCTTCGTGTTCTATCCGCTCTCTGGCCATATCAATAATCGTCGTTTGCAGGGAAAGCGTTCATCCGGGATTCCGTGTAAGAAGCGTTCTCCCCTTCATAGGGCTGGTCGTTGTAGTCCACGAATTTGACCTCGGACGAGAGGAAACGCATCTTCACGTCGCACACTTCGCCGTTGCGGTGCTTGGCGATGATCAGGTCGGTCTCGCCCGGGAAGCCGTGATCGTCCTGCACGCCGAGGAATTCCGGACGGTGGATGAACATCACGATGTCGGCATCCTGCTCGATGGCGCCCGACTCGCGCAGGTCGCTCAGCTGCGGGCGCTTGTTGCCGCCGCGGGTCTCCACGGAACGGTTGAGCTGCGACAGGGCGATGATGGGCACGTTGAGCTCCTTGGCGATGGCTTTCAGCGAACGGGAAATGGCAGCCACTTCCTGCTCGCGCATGCCCTTGAGCTCCGGCGGACCGGTCATCAGCTGCAGGTAGTCGATGATGATGAGCTTCACGTGCTGCTTGTTGACCAGGCGGCGCGCTTTCGAGCGGAATTCGTAGATGGAGAGCGACGGTGTGTCGTCGATGAACATCGGGGCACGGGAGAGCTTGTTGAGCCCGTCGTGGAGCTGGGCCCACTCGTCCTGCGTCATTTTCTTTGCGCCGCGCAGCTTGTCGGAAGGCAGTCCGGTCTCGCTCACCATGAGGCGGGTGACGAGCTGGGTGTCGGGCATCTCCAGGGAGAAGAAGGCTACGGGCACTTTGTGGTCCACCACCATGTTGCGGGCCATGGTCAGCACGAAGGCCGTCTTGCCGACGGACGGACGGGCGGCCAGGATGATCAGGTCGGCCGCCTGCCAGCCGAAGGTCACGCGGTCGATGCCGGTATAGCCGGAAGGTACGCCGCTGAGGCCGTCCTCGCGCTTCTGGTTGGTCTCGATCTGCTCGATGGCCCGGTTGATGACCGAGACGATGGGCTTGGTCTCGCTGCGGACGTTGCGCTGGGCCAGGGTGAAGACTTTCTCCTCGGCCGTGTCGATCAGGTCGTCCACGGCGAGGGAATCGTCGAAGGCCGCTTTCTGCACTTCGTAGGAAATGGCGATCAGCTCCCGCTGCAGGAACTTCTGGAGCAGGATCTTGGTGTGGTACTCCACATGGGCCGCCGCACCGATCTTGGTGGAGAGCTGGCTCAGATAGGCCATGCCGCCCACTTCCTCGAGTTCACCGCGCTTGGCCAGTTCGTCCGACACGGAGAAGATGTCGACCGGGTCGTTCCGGCTCGACAGCGTGGTGATGGCCTCGAAAATCTTCTTGTGGATGTCTTTGTAGAAGCAGTCGGCCTGCAGCTGGTCGAGGACGTCGGGGACGACTTCCGGCTCCAGCAGCAGCGCGCCGAGCACTGCTTCTTCCACGTCAATGGCCTGCGGGGGCTTACGGCCGCCGAAATCTTCGGCGATCGCGTCCAGATTCACGCGCTGCGGGCGTTTGTCGCTCTTGGCCATTGCGGAAATGCGCTATCAGTTTTCATTCTCGAATGCGGAGCTGACCAGGATACGGCCGCAATACTCGCAGACGATGATCTTCTTGCTTTCTTCGATGTCGAGACGGCGCTGGGGCGGAATCTTGTTGAAGCAGCCGCCGCAGGCGTCGCGGCTGACGGTCACCACGGCCAGCTTGTTGTGAGCATTGGCGCGGACCTTGGTGTAAGCCACCATCATGCGCTCGTCGATCTGGTTTACGAGGTTTTCGCGCTCCTTCAGGAGGGCTTCCTCTTCCTTGGCGGTCTCTTCGACGATGGTTTCAAGTTCTTTCTGCTTCTCCACCAGGTCGGCTTCGCGGAGGGCCAGTTCTTTCTGGGCGTCCTCGACCACCTGTTTCTTCTCGGAGACCAGCGCTTCGTTCTCGCGGATCTTCTTGGCGGCCACCTGCTGCTCGAGATCCTGGTATTCGATCTCCTTGGTGATGGATTCGTACTCGCGGTTGTTCTTCACGTTGTCGCGCTGGGCGTCGTATTTGGCAATCAGATGCTTGCTTTCCTCGATGACGTGCTTGTGCTCTGCATTGACCTTTTCAATGTCCTTGATTTCCGCCTTGGTATTGGCGATGCGGGTGTTCAGGCCGGCAATCTCGTCTTCCAGGTCCTGCACTTCGAGGGGGAGTTCGCCCCGCAGGAGATAGATCTTGTCGATCTTGGTGTCGGTCTGCTGGATACGATACAGCGTACGGAGCTTCTGCTCCATCGCGATCGAATCGGTGTCGGCCATGTTTTTCTGCAGGGAGACGAAGGTCTCGCGCGGGTCGATCGGGGTGTCGATCTTGTTTACCTTCTTTTTTGTAGCCATAGCTTGTTTTGCTAGAAATAGTATATCGGATTGTTATGTTTTTGCGTTGTCGTGCAAACCGCAAAGGTAGGCAATTTTTCTTGAAGTACCGAAACGAACTTCGCCACAATATCGACTTCACTCTCAAAGTGTCCGATATCGACGATCATGCGTCCTTCCGGCACGAAGAAATGGTGGTAGGACACGTCGCCCGTGACAAAGGCGTCGGCACCCGCCGCGAAGGCCAGCTCCGCGAAGCCCGATCCGGCGCCGCAGCTGGTCGCCACGCGTGCCACCTCGGCCACGGGCGCGGAGCTGCGCAGTACCTCCAGCCGGAAACAGCGCTTCACATGGGCGCAGAATGCCTCGCCTGACATGGGTTCCGGCAGCAGGCCGATGAAGCCCAGGCGGCTGTCGTCGAGCGGTTCCGGCTCCACCAGGCCCAGGCGCGCGGCCATCAGCACATTGACGCCGTCCGCGGCCTTGTCGGCGTTGGTGTGGGCGGCATAGATGGCGATGCCGTGGCGGATGGCCAGGTACACGGCCGCGCCCACGGGATCGTCGGGCGCAATCCGCTTGAGGCCGTTGAAGATGAGCGGATGGTGCGTCACGACCATGTCGGCGCCGCGGTCGATGGCTTCCTGTATCAGCGCCGGGGTGCAGTCGAAGCCCACGAGCACGCCATGGACCTCGTCGGAAGGGCTGCCGATGCACAGGCCGGCATTGTCCCAATGTTCCTGGTCCTGCAGCGGTGCGAACGCTTCAAGAATGTCGGTGATGTCCTTGACGGTCATGGTCAGATGCTTTCGTAGATTTCTGACAGCTGGGCACGGATGCCATAGAGTTTTTCCACGATCTGCCGCTTGTGTTCCAGGCCGTCGCGGTTTTCCGCCATCTTCCGTTCCACGCCGTCGAGCGTCAGGCCTTCCACGCGGGTCAGGTAATGGATGAGCCGCAGGTTGTCTACGTCTTCAGGGTGGAACAGGCGGTTGCCCTTCGCATTGCGTTCGGGTTTGACATGGCGGGGAAAGGTATCCGACCAGAAACGGATGGTCGAAACTTCCTCGCCGAGCATGTCGGCTACTTCGCCGATCTTGTAATATAATCGTTCTGCCATAGTCAACGTCAATCCATCGACTGCCCTGTGGTCAGGGCGACGATCATCATCGCGTGGAACGTCGCCGGGTCGAGCTCCGCGAAGAAATAGTTCACGGGCTCCTGGACGATACCGCCGCGCAGCACTTCATAATGCAGGCAGGGTGCGAAGCATGATCCACTCTGCCCCACCGTACCGATTACCGTCCCCTGCCGGACATTCTGCCCTTCAGAGACTTTGATGCTGTTCAAGTGCGCATACAGGGTCTGGAATCCGCCTGCATGTTCAATCGTCACCTGGTTTCCCATGCCCTTCTCGCTTTTAACCACCTTCTTCACCTTCCCTTCCGCACTGCTGCGGACGAGGGTTCCGGCGGGCACGACCAGGTCGATGCCCGTATGTTCCCGGATGGTCTTGTAGAACGGCGTGACCTTCTTGCCGACCGATGCGCCGGTCTGCAGCGGGGAGAACGGCTGGACGGGCACGATCGAAGGGATGGACGCGGGCTTGACCGAACCGCCGCCCAGCAGCGTGTCGATCTCGGTCAGCCAGCGTGACACCAGCGAGGCGGTGGATTCCACCCGGTTGGTCAGCGCATAGGTGTCCCAGACCAGGTCGTTTTCCTGCATGGATTCCAGGTCGCCGTTCAAGGGTATCAGCGTATCCTGCGCCTCGATGTTGTAGTTGGACGGATCGGCACTGAACAGTTCGCGGTAGATTTCCCGGTCACGGACCTGCAGGTTCCCCACCGCCCCTTCGATGCGGTCGAGCTGGGCCGTGAGGGCCGCATATTCCTCGGTCAGCATCTCGTTTTCCCGTTCCAGCATCCGCTCACGGTCCGTGCTGTAAGCCAGGGCGAAGACCGCATAGAATACGATGGCAGCGGCCGCGACGGCGAAGACATAGCGCAGCACCGCCCCCAGCACGCTTTTCAGCGTGGGACGCTTCGGGACGAAGGCGCCCTTCTTCTCATCGAACACGTATCTAACCATGGCGGGCCTGCTTGTTGTATTCTTCCGGGGATATATCGGGATTCAGATAGTTCCAGGGATTGATCTGCGTGCCGCGGTAGATCACTTCGTAATGGAGGTGCGGTCCTGTCGACAGGCCGCTGCTGCCCAGCGTGCCGATCTTGTCGCCGCGGATCACCACCTGGCCGGCTGTCACATTGATTTCTTTCAGATGGGCGTAGCGGGTCTTGTAACCGAAACCATGGTCGATGATGATCACGTTGCCGTAGCCCGAGAAGTTGATCTGCGTCGACTCCACCACCCCGTCGCCTGTGGCATAGACGGGCTGCCCGGCCGGGCCGGCCAGGTCGACGCCCTCATGGAAGATGATGGCCTGGCGGACCGGGTGGAAGCGGGCCCCGAAGGGGCTGGTCATCGTCACCGTCTTGGGATTGACCGGGTAGATGGACGGGATGCAGGAAGCCATGTCTCCCGCCCGGCTCGAATAGATTTTCACTTCGTCGAACGAGACGGACTGCACATAGGCCTTGCGCGTCAGCACGTCCACGCGCCGGGCAGACGCTTCCATGAGTTCCGCATGGTCGAGCCCTAGGAATCCGTCGTAGCGCGATTCGTCGCCCATGCCGGCGTTACGTTCATCGGCAGGAATCTCTTCCATGCCGAAAACGGGACGGTACACCAGGTTGTCACGGAGCGAAAGGTCGAGCAGCACGGCATCCTGTGCTTCGATGCGGCTGTCCAGCATCCCGATCTGCTCGGCCAGCATGCGGTTGTTGTGCTGCAGCAGGCGCTCCTTGGGTGTGGCGTTGCCCCGGGCCTGGGCAAAGACGAAAAAATAGATCAGGAAACAGGTGATGCCGCCCAGCAGCACGGCTCCCGTCTTGTAGACGGTGGCACGCGCCGAGAGCCTGTCGACTTCGAAGGCCCGGGTCTGTTCGTTGTAAATATAACGGATGGAATGCGACATCGACCGGTTTCTGCAGTATATCTTTGCAAAATTACGGAAATTTACCCGGAAAAAAACTAATTTTGTGCCAAATTATACAGTACACAAAGACCTATGACAAGACCAATGACAGTCAAGGAAATCAGGAAGACCTTCAAGGACTTCTTCGCTTCGAAGGGACATACGATCGTCCGTTCCGCCCCGATGGTGGTCAAGAACGACCCCACGCTCATGTTTACCAATGCCGGCATGAACCAGTTCAAGGATATTTTCCTGGGCAACGCACCGGCCACGGCCAAACGCGTCGCGGACAGCCAGAAGTGTCTTCGCGTCAGCGGAAAGCACAACGACCTGGAAGAGGTCGGCCACGATACCTACCACCACACCATGTTCGAGATGCTCGGCAACTGGAGCTTCGGCGACTACTTCAAGAAAGAAGCCATCGACTGGGCGTGGGAACTGCTCACCAAAGTCTACATGCTGCCGAAAGACCGGCTCTACGCCACGGTCTTCGAAGGCTACGGCCCCGACGGCCTGTCGGCCGACGACGAGGCCCGCGGCTACTGGCGTACCTACCTGCCCGAAGAGCGCATCATCGCCGGCAACAAGCATGACAACTTCTGGGAGATGGGCGACACCGGCCCCTGCGGCCCCTGCAGCGAGATACACATCGACCTCCGCAGCGACGAGGAGCGCGCTGCCATTCCCGGCGAGCAGATGGTCAACAAGGGACACCATCTGGTCATCGAGATCTGGAACCTCGTGTTCATGCAGTACAACCGCAAGGCCAACGGCCAGCTCGAATCGCTGCCCGCCCGGCACGTCGACACCGGCATGGGCCTGGAGCGCCTCTGCATGGCTGTCCAGGGCAAGAAGAGCAACTACGACACCGACGTGTTCACCGGCATGATCGCCGCCATCTCGAAACTCAGCGGCGTGGCCTACGATCCCGATGGACAGGTGGGCGTGGCCATGCGCGTGATTGCCGACCATATCCGTGCCATCAGCTTCTCGATCACCGACGGACAGCTCCCCAGCAACGTCAAGGCCGGCTACGTGATCCGCCGCATCCTGCGCCGCGCCGTCCGCTACGGCTACACCTTCCTCGGCTTCAAGGAGCCCTTCCTCTGCCGCCTGGTGCCGCAGCTGATCGCCGACATGGGCGAAGCCTATCCCGAACTCGTGGCTCAGCAGCAGCTGGTAACCCGCGTCATCCGCGAAGAAGAAGAAGCCTTCCTCCGCACCCTCGACAAAGGCATCCGCTTGATGGACAACATTCTGGCGAAGAGCCAGGAAACGAAGGTCATCGCGGGCTTCGACGCCTTCACGCTCTACGACACCTACGGCTTCCCCATCGACCTGACCGAACTCATCGCCGCTGAAAACGGTTTCACCGTCGACATGGACGGCTTCAACGTCGAACTTGGCAAGCAGAAGGAACGCGCCCGCAACGCCACTGCCGTGGAAAACGGCGACTGGGTGGAGATCCATCCTTTCGTCAGCTGTGAATTCACGGGCTACGACACGCTCAGTACGGAAGCCCGACTTATGAAATACCGTCTGGTCAAGGCCAAGAACAAGGAATTCATCCAGCTGGTCTTCGACCGCACCCCGTTCTACGGGGAGATGGGCGGCGAGGTGGGCGACACCGGCGTGGCCACCGCCGCCACGGGCGAGGTCATCAAGATCCTCAACACCGTCAAGGAAAACAACCTGACCATCCACATCGCCGAGCGGATCCCGTCCGACGTGCTGGCCGTCTTCACGCTCTCGGTCGACGCCGCCCGCCGTCAGAAGATCGCCAACAACCATACCTGCACCCACCTGCTTCACCAGGCCCTCCGGGAGATCCTGGGCACGCATGTGGAGCAGAAAGGTTCTTTCGTCTGCGACCAGTACTTCCGCTTCGACTTCTCGCACTTCGAGAAAGTCAGCGATGATGTCATCGACATCGTGGAACGCCGCGTCAACGCCCTCATCCGCCAGAACTTCCCGCTCTGCGAGAAACGCGAGGCCACCATGGAGGAAGCCCGGCGCGAAGGTGCGATGGCCCTCTTCGGCGAGAAATACGGTGACAAGGTCCGCGTGGTCCGCTTCGGCGACAGCGTGGAACTTTGCGGCGGTTGCCACACGTCGGCCACCGGTACCATCGGCTTCTTCAAGATCACGGGCGAGTCGGCCGTAGCCGCCGGCATCCGGCGTATCGAGGCCGTTACCGGCCTGGAGGCCGAGATGGTCGTCGACACCATGGAGAACGCCCTGCGCGCCGCCCGCGCCTTCTTCAACAACGCCCCCGACCTGACCGGCGCCATCAACAAGATGATCTCGGAGAACGACGACTACAAGAAAAAGATGGAAGAGGTCATGCGCGAGCGCACCGCCCTGTTCAAGAAGGACATCATCAGCCAGGCCAGAGAGGTCGAAGGCCGCCGCCTCATCGTGCTCGACACCTGCAGCAACCCGATTATCCTGCGCAACGCCGCCCTCATGCTCCAGAACGAGACCGAAAACCTGGTCATCGCCGCTGCCTACGAAGTGGAAGGCAAGCCGCAGCTGCTGCTCATGTATTCGGCCGACCTGGTGAAAGCCGGCAAGAACGCCCAGGCCGACATCAAGGAGGCCGCCAGGTTCATCCAGGGCGGCGGCGGCGGTCAGCCGGGCCTGGCCACCGCCGGTGGCAGGAATCTTGCAGGTCTGCACGACGCGCTCGACTCCCTGATTGCCGCAGCGACCCGTTAGTGGATGAAAAAGCTCGACCTCTACCTCATCAAGACTTTCATAGGCCCCTTCGTGGCGGTCTTCCTCATCGTCGTGTTCTCACTGTCGATGCAGTTCATCTACTCGTTCGTGAACGAGCTGGCAGGCAAAGGTCTGGGCATGCGGGTTATCTTCGAGTTCATGGGATGGGCCTCGTGCACGCTCTTCCCCAATGCCATTCCGCTGGCCACGCTGCTGGCCTCGATCATGACCCTGGGCAACCTGGGCGAACGCAACGAACTGCTGGCCATGAAAGCGGCCGGCGTGTCGCTGATGCGCATCCTTGCGCCGCTGATGGTGGTGTCGGTCCTGATTTCCGTCGCCGCCTTCTTCGTCGCCGACCGGCTGGTTCCCCTGGCCTTCAATAAAGTCTACACCCTGAAATCCGACATCTCCCGCACCCGTGACGAGATCAAGATACCGATCGGCATCTTCTACGACGGTATCGAAGGTTACAACCTCCGTATCTCCGGACGCGATGAAGAGACCGACATGATGTACGACCTGATCATCTACGACCATACCGGCAACAGCGGCAACAACGACAACATGATCCTGGCCGACAGCGGCCGCATGCACATCACACCAGACAAGCAGAACCTGATCTTCGACCTGTACAACGGCTGTTCCTATGTGGAAGAAAACCAGATGAACTACCGTGACACCACGCTCAACCTGATCCGTACGCGTTTCGACGAGCAGCAGCTGGTCATCCCGCTCGACAACTACAGTTTCGAACGGTCGTCGGAAGACCAGTATGGCGACGAGATCAAGTCCCTCGGCCTGAAGCGGCTCAGCCACGACCGGGATTCCATTTCCCGGAGGGTCGACACGATGGTCATGCACCAGATTCCGCGTTTCATGAGCGTCATGGGCATGCGCTATCTCTTCCAGCTCGACACCCTGCGGCCCGATTCCGCCTATGTAGGGAACCTCGACCTCGACAGCCTGCGGCAGGATTTCTCACCAGAGGAGATGGAACGCATGTACCATTACGCGACTGACAAGTCCCAGCAGGGCCTGGAACAGTTGCAGCAGTTCTCCGTCGAAACGAAATACAACATGGGGGTGCTCCGCAGGATCGACATCGAGATGATCCTCAAGTTCACCCTGTCCCTTTCCTGCCTGCTGTTCTTCTTCGTGGGCGCTCCGCTGGGCGCCATCATCCGGAAGGGCGGCCTGGGCGCACCGGTCATCATCTCGATCTTCATCTATCTGATCTACTATATCATCGACATCATCGGACGCAAGTTGTCGAAGGGGTCGCTGCCGCCTCTGGTGGGCACGCTGATCTCGACAGCCATCCTCCTGCCGATCAGCATCCTCCTCACCCGCAAGTCAACCCAGGACTCCTCGCTCTTCAACATCGATACCTACAAGGAGTTCTTCCGCCGCATCGGCAAGTGGACGACCAAGCGCTACCACCGTTTCATCAATCTCTTCCGTCGGGGTGGCGGCAAAGTCCGCATCGTCTACATGGGTACGCCCGAGTTTGCCGTGGCACCGCTCGAGAAACTGTTGCAGGCGGGCTATGAGGTCGTCGGTGTCGTGACAGCCGTCGACAAGCCGGCCGGCCGCGGCATGGCCGTCCGCGAAAGCGCCGTCAAGCAATACGCCGTGGCGCACAACATCCCCGTGCTCCAGCCCGAAAAGCTCAAGGATCCCGAATTCCTGGCGCAGCTGGCAGCCCTGAAGGCCAACCTCTTCGTGGTGGTCGCCTTCCGCATGCTTCCCAAAGAAGTATGGCAGATGCCTTCCATGGGCACCTTCAACCTCCACGCCTCGCTGCTGCCGCAGTACCGCGGTGCGGCGCCCATCAACTGGGCCATCATCCGGGGCGAGAAATTCACGGGTGTCACCACCTTCCTGCTCGACGAGCAGATCGACACCGGCAAGATTCTCTTCCAGGAGAACTGCCCCATCGAAGATTACGAAGACGCCGGTGCCCTGCACGACAAGCTGATGAAGATGGGTGCGGACCTGGTGCTCAAGACGGTCGATGCGATGGAAAACCACCGCACCAAGCCCTATGAGCAGTCTCTGGGCATGAACAAGACCCTCTACCCGGCCCCGAAGCTCACGCGCGACAACTGCCACATCGACTGGACCCGCAGCGCCCGCAACGTCAGCCTCCTCATCCGCGGCCTCAGCCCTTACCCCGCTGCCTGGACGACGCTTGTCAGGGACGACGGAACGCAACTCGGCATCAAGCTCTACGACAGCTACGTCGTGCCTTGCGATGACGACGACCCGCGTACCCCGGGCCAGATAACCACCGACGGCAGGACCTTCCTCGAAGTCCGCTGCGGCAAGAATGTCCTGCGCATCCTCAGCCTCCAGCTCTCCGGCAAGAAACGCATGGACATCGCCGACTTCCTCCGCGGCTTCCGCGACCCCGAAACCTACCGCTTCGAATGAAAACCGTGAATCCTTCCATCGTCATCCTCGCTGCGGGCGACTTTCCGAAGGCGGAGGTGCCGCTTCGAGCGCTGCACGAGGCTGACTTGCGCATCTGCTGCGATTCGGCGGCGGAGGAACTGGTCGCTTACGGGATGGAGCCCGATTATATCGTCGGCGATCTCGATTCCATTTCGTCCGAATTCAAGGAACGTTACGCCGACCGTATCACCCATGTCGAAGAGCAGGACGACAACGACCTGACCAAATCTTTCCATCTGGCACTGACGCTGGAACCTTCGCGCATCACGATCCTGGGCGCAACAGGCCGGCGGGAAGATCATACCCTGGGCAACATTTCGCTGCTGCTCGACTATGCCCGTGAGGCGGCCTGCCCGGTGGAGATGCTCACCGACTACGGGCGTTTCACAACCCTCTTCGACACCGCGACGCTGCCGTCCGTCCCCGGACAGCCCGTCTCAATCTTCGCTTTCGACAACTCCCTGAAAATAAAATCGGCCGGGCTGAAATACCCGACCGATCAAGTCCGTTTTGACTCGCTCTGGAAAGCCACGCTCAACCAGGCGCTTTCAGAGACGTTCACGCTGACGCTCTCACATCCCTGCGGCGTTCTTCTGTTTTTCGCCAATGACTTTTAGCATGTCATCGACCATTGCGTCGATGTCCCATTCCGGCTTCCAGCCCCATTCTTCGCGGGCACAGGTGTCGTCCATCTTGTTGGGCCAGGAGTCGGCGATGGCGGCTTTCACCGGGTCGACCTTGTAGTCGAACGTCGCGTCGGGAATCCGCTTCCTGATGACTTCAAAGAGTTCGCGCGGGCAGAAGCTCATGCTGGCGATGTTGAAACTGTTGCGGTGGACCAGCTTGGTTGGATCGGCTTCCATGACTTCCACGGCGGCGCGCAGGGCGTCGGGCATGTACATCATGTCCATGTAGCTGTCTTCCGGCACTTCGCAGGTGTAGTGATGGCCGGGCTTGAGAATCTCGTAGAAAACTTCCACGGCGTAGTCGGTAGTGCCGCCGCCAGGCAGGGCGCCGTTGGAGATGATGCCCGGGAAGCGGACGCTGCGGGCATCCACGCCGAAGCGCTGCCAGTGGTAGTCGCCCAGAAGCTCACCGGTCACCTTGCAGATGCCGTAGATGGTGTTCGGGCGCATGATGGTATCCTGCGGCGTGTTGTCGTGCGGGGTGTTCGGGCCGAAAGCGCCGATGGAACTCGGGGTGAAGATCGAGCAGTGGTAGGCCTGGGCGATGTTGAGGGCATTTATCAGGGCCGTGATATTGAGATGCCAGGCCACGCCGGGCATGTGCTCGCCCTTGGCGCTGAGCAGGGCCACGAGGTTGTAAATGGCGTCAACCTTGTATTTCTTCACGATTTCTTCAAAATGCTTCGCGTCGAGGACGTCGAGTTTCTCGGCAATCGCGCCGCGGCCCAGTTTTTCGACGAGTTCGTCTTTCAAATCTGCAGCAATTACATTATCTTCGCCATAAATATGCTGGAGATAAGGGACAAGTTCGGTACCGATCTGTCCGCCAGCTCCGACAACAAGGATCCGTTTCATATTGTTTTTGATAATTTTAAATCAATTTGTCCACAAATTTAATAAAAATCAATTATCGTGCGCATGGTTTCTTGGATTTCGGCGCTGCCAAGGCCGAAAAAGTTGAAGAAAATCGTCGCAGCTTCGAGCGCTTCCTGACAGAGGGCCGGAACGGTGAGATGGGCTATCTGGCACGGAATCTGGAGAAGCGTTTCGATCCGGCCTTGCTGGTGCCTGGTGCGGAAAGCATGCTTTGCTTTCTGGCTCCCTATGGCCAGGCGGGAGGCGGCGTGGCGGGGTTTGCGCAAGGTGTGGACTATCATAAGATTGTCAAGGACCGGCTATTCGCCGTCATGGAAGAACTCAAGTCTCAGTTTCCGGATTTCGAAGGCCGGCCTTTCGTCGACAGTGCGCCGGTACTGGAGCGCTACTGGGCCGTCCAGGCCGGACTGGGCTTCATCGGACAGAACAACTTCTTCATCTCGCCCGAATATGGCCTGCGGACCATTATCGGCGTTATCGTCTGCAACATTCCTTACGAACGCTTCGTTCCCCATGCGCCCCTCGCCGTCACGGAATGCGGGTCGTGCGGAGCCTGCCTCCGCGCCTGCCCCTCCGGGGCACTGCGCGCCCCCTTCGAACTCGACGCCCGCCGGTGCATCTCCTACCTGACCATCGAATCGCATGAGCCCCTGCCTGCAGATCTCGCCCCCGCCGCAGCTCGCCGAGGCTGGCGCTTCGGCTGCGAAGAATGCATGCGCGCCTGCCCCTGGGACAAGCCGCTCACGCCGTTGCCGGAATTCGAAACACACCGCGCCGCGATCGCCACTATGACCGATGCCGACTGGGCGGCGCTGGGAGAAGAAGAATTCGAGCAACAGTTCGCTGACTCCAGCCTCCGTCGCGCCGGGCTTGGCCGTTTGAAAGAATCGTCGTAACTTTACCAGACAAAACCTCCATGCCATGAAAAAGATTCTCGTTTGCTGCCTGCTGCTGGCTGTCGTCTGGAACGCAGCCGCCCAGAACGGATTCAAAAAATACGGCGTCAAGTCGGCCATCCTCAAGACACAGACCACGGCCGGCGGGCACGTGACGCCTGGCACCCTCTACATCGACGATTACGGTGCCTTCGAGTGCGACATCAAGACGATGGACATCCCCGGCTTCGTCTCCTACGATTACGGCATTCTTACCCGGGGCGACCGGATCTGGACCTTCAACGTTCAGGAGGGAAAGGTGCAGGCCAAGGAATCGGCAAATCCGACGCCCGATCTCAACTTCATGGGCGTCACCGACGAACTGGCCGCCAAATATGAAATGAAGGACCTCGGCGAAGAAGAATGCATGGGCAAGCCCTGCCATAAATATTCCTATGTGGTGATGACGAATCGCAAACGCGTGGAGTGGACCGTCTGGGCCTATAAAGGCCTCCCGATGAAATACCTCATCAAACAAGGCCGCAAGGAATCCGTCGTCGAGACCGTCGAACTCAAGGAAAACGCCAGAATCCCCGACAATATCCTCCATCTCGTCGACTAAAAAACCGACCCCTCAAGGGCCGGTTTTTTTATGCCGTTACGGATTTGTCCGGGATGCTAGAACTTGAACGCCAGGCCGACATTGGCCATGGGGCCGTAGCCTGCGCTGTGCTGGAGCTCGAAAGAGAGGGCCAGATTGTCCGTGAAGAACCAGCGAAGGCCCAGCAGGCCGCCATAGGCGAAGCCGGGTATGAGTTTATAGCCTTTCTGGCTTCTGAAACCCACGCCAAGCAGCGCGCCCGCATGGACTTCGAAGGACTTCGACAGGTTCAGGCCGTAGGTCGCACGTGCGGTAAGGGCAACGGTGCTCCATTTGGTATCCGTCTTGCTCGGGAAGATGACGAAGTAATCGGCGGCCTGGCGCGTAATGCCGATCTGTCCACCTACGGTGAAATGCCCCTTCCACCAGCTGTCGGCCAGCACATAGTCGCCGTACACGGTCGAACCGTATCCCGGCAGGATGCCGAAATGGGCACCGGCCAGTATCGTGGATTTCTGGTAAGGCCCCTCAATGGCATCCGCCTCGAAAGAAGTGATGAGCGCCGTCAGGGTGACCAGCACCGTTGCAAATACTTTTTTCATGTTTTACTTGGCAGCCTCCGCTTCGGGATGGTGCTCGTACTTGAAGAAGATGGCAAACAGGATGGCGACCACCAGGGCGTATCCGGCGAAGATGAACCAGGCCTTGGGCCAGTTGCCCGGCGTGTTGAACACGTCGCAGGCTTCAACCACCGCACCGGCGGCGAGGGTGCCGACAGAAGCGCCGAAACCGTTGGTCATCATCATGAACAGGCCTTGCGCACTGGAGCGGATGTCCTTGCTGGTACGCTGCTCAACGTAAAGCGAGCCGGAAATATTGAAGAAGTCGAACGCAATGCCGTAGACGATGCAGCTGAGGATGAACAGCAGCACACCGGGCCAGGACGGATGGCCGAGGCCGAAGAAGCCGAAGCGGAACACCCAGGCCAGCATGGAGATGAGCATCACTTTCTTGATGCCGAATCTCTTCATGCAGAAGGGGATGAGCAGGATGCAGAGCGTCTCGGAAGCCTGCGAGAGGGAGATCAGCGCGTTGGAATGCTTGACAGCGAACGCGTTGGCCAGCGACGGATCAGCCGCAAACGAGCTCAGGAAAGTATTGGCGTAACCGTTCGTGATCTGGAGCGAAGCGCCCAGCAGCATCGAGAAGATGAAGAACACGGCGAACTGGCTGTCCTTGAACAGGGTGAAGGCCTTCAGGCCGAAAGCGTCCACGAAAGATTTCTTTTCCCGGCTGCGGTTGACCGGGCAGTGCGGCATGCTCAGGGCGTAGAAGCAGAGGATGATGGAAAGGATGCCCGATGAAATCAGCTGCGTATAGCTGTCCTGCATGGCCACGCCGTCGATCTTCAGGAAGTTGGTCAGCAGCATGCTGCAGATGAAACCGATGGTACCGAACACGCGGATGGGCGGGAACTCCTTCACCGGATCCATGCCTTGCTCGCGGAGCGCGTTGTAAGCCACGGAGTTGGTCAATGCGATGGTCGGCATGAAGAAGGCCAGGCTGAAGCTGTAGAGGATGAACAGCGGGCCGAAATGGACGTCCGCTCCGGCGTTCATGCAATACATGCCGGCGGCCAGCATGAAGATGCCAGCCAGGCCCTGGCAGAGCGAAAGCACTTTCTGCGCCTCCATCCTGCGGTCGGCCACGATGCCCATGAGCGTCGGCATGAAGATCGACACGATGCCCTGCATCGCAAAGAACCATTTGATATGCGATCCCAGGCCGATGTTGCCCAGATAGCGTCCCAGTGACGTGAGATAGGCTCCCCAGACGGCAAACTCCAGGAAGTTCATCACGATCAGTCTGAATCTGATATTGGATTTTGTTTCCATTATGAATAGTGTTGAATTATTTCGGTGCGAGCCTGTAGAGGATGACAGCCACGACAGCAAAGACGATGTTGGGGAGCCACATGGCCAGCAGGGGCTCCATGATTCCCTTGTGGACGAACATCTGGCTGAAGCGCATGAACAGGATATAGGCGAAGCTCAGGGCCAGGCCGATACCGATGTTGAGGCCCAGGCCTCCGCGCTTCTTGCGTGAAGAGAGCGAAACGGCGATGACGGTCAGCACGAACGCGGAGAACGGCGTGGCGATGCGGCTGTTCTTTTCGATGAGCGAACGCTTGATTTCCGCGTCGCCGCGCATCTTCTGCACTTCGATGAGTTCACTCAGTTCTTTTCCCGAGAGGGATTCCACGGCGTTCCGGCGCCGGTACAGGTCTTTGAGGGACAGCTGGATCACCGTGTCGAGCTGCCGCCCCGTCCGGACCATTTCCGATTCCCCGTAGAAATCCCGGATATAGTAGTTTCTCAGGCGCCAGCCCTGGAATGTGGTATCCCACGCGGCGGACGCAGCGGAGAGCTTGGAGACGACGTGGTTGCCTTCCATCCGCTCCAGCGTGAAGCCATACGCCGTATTGGTGGAGGAACTGAACTGCCCCATATAGACGAATTCGCCCGGCGACAGCTGGTAATGGAGATTGCGCTTGTTGTTGGCCACGATTTCCTGGGCCTTGATGTATTTGTTTTCGAAGTCGAGCCGCTTCTGGTTGGCAGGCGGGATGATGTACAGGCCCAGTATCAGCGAAAGGACGCAGATGACGGCGGCCGAGAACATGTAGGGCGCCATGATCCGCCGGAAACTGATGCCGCCCGAGAGCATGGCCACGATCTCGCTGTTCTGCGCCAGTTTCGACGTGAAGAAAATGGCGGAAATGAACACGATCAGCGGGCTGAAGCTGTTGACGATCCAGGGAATGAAGCCTGCAAAATAATCGAAGATGATCTCGTGGACCGGCACGCTCTTCTCCACGAACTTGTCGATCTTCTCGCTCAAGTCGAAGATGACGACGATGGACACGCCGATCATGATCGTGAAGAAGAAAGTCCCGAGGAACTTTTTCACGATGTACTTGTCGAGTATCTTGACTTGGGGCAGGTTCATGGGTTAAAGGCGGGTGTCAAGCTTCCGGATGGTCTGCTCTTTCCAGCTGCCGAAGTCTCCTGCCGCGATGTGTTCGCGCGCCTGTTCCACCAGATGCAGGTAGAACGCCAGGTTGTGCTGGCTGGCGATCTGTGCGGCCAGCATCTCGCCGGCCACGAACAGGTGCCGCAGGTAGGCTTTGGTGTAGCAGTGGTCTACAAAAGACGTTCCAGCCGGATCGAGCGGCGAGAAGTCGTCCGCCCATTTCTTGTTCTTGATGTGGAGGATGCCCTCGCTGGTGAACAGCATCGCATTGCGTCCGTTGCGGGTGGGCATCACGCAGTCGAACATATCGACGCCACGGGCGATGCCTTCCAGCAGGTTGGCGGGCGTTCCCACGCCCATCAGGTAGCGGGGCTTGTCCTGCGGCAGCACGGGATGCAGGAGTTCCAGCATCTCGTACATCTTTTCGGTGGGCTCACCCACGGCCAGGCCGCCGATGGCGTAGCCTTCGCGGTTGAAGGCCATCGCATGCTCGGCCGCCCGCAGGCGGAGGTCCGGATACACGCAGCCCTGCACGATGGGGAAGAAGGTCTGGCTGTAGCCGTAGAGCGGCTCGGTCTCGTCGAAACGCCGGATGCAGCGCTCCAGCCAGCGCTGTGTGAGACCCAGCGACTTTTCGGCATAGCGGTACTCGGCATCGCCCGGGCAGCATTCGTCGAGCGCCATCATGATGTCGGCGCCGATGATGCGCTGGGTGTCCACGTTGTTCTCGGGGGTGAAGATATGCCGCGACCCGTCGATGTGCGATTGGAAGATGCAGCCTTCTTCGGTGAGCTTGCGGCTCTGGGCGAGCGAGAAAACCTGGAAGCCGCCGCTGTCGGTCAGGATGGGACGGTCCCAGGAAGTGAAGCGGTGCAGGCCGCCGGCCTGGCGCAGGATGTCGAGTCCAGGGCGGAGATAGAGGTGATAGGTGTTGCCCAGGATGATCTGCGCATGGATGTCTTCCCGCAAGTCTTTATGGTACACGCCTTTCACGGATCCGACAGTGCCGACCGGCATGAAGATGGGGGTCTCGATGGTGCCGTGGTCGGTAGTGATCCGGCCGCGGCGGGCGCTTGTCGTCTGGTCCCTGGAAAGTACTTCGAATTTCATCGGCTGTGCTTATCAAAGCAAAGATAGGCAAAATTGGTATATTTTTCGTTAACTTTAACTGCCAAAACCGAGTTTACCATGAAACGATTGCTTTGGACGGTCGCTTTGCTGGCCACTGTTGTTTTCACTATGGATGCACAAAACCCATATTCCCGCCTCTGGTCGAAGGTACAGAAGGCGGAAAAGGAAGGCAAGCCCCAGACGGCTGCCAACTATCTCCGTGAGCTGGAGCAGAAGACCATCGCCGCCGGCGATGACCTGGAGCATCTGGCCGTTGCCGAACGGCTCTACGACAACCTCTCCAAATACAACTGGAAAGAGGCCAACGCCTACTATCCCGTTTATTCCGGCCTCAGCCGCAAGGTGATGACCGACAGCCTTGACAGCTATATCGTCAAGTACAAGGACCATCCCCGCATCATGATGCTGCTTTTCAGGCAGCTGCAGAACCATAAGCAAGCCGTCGACCGCAAGTACGTCCGCACTGGCGAAGACTATCTGGCCATCCGCCAGGAGGCCACCGACTTGCTCAGGCACAAGCGCGTGGGTACCTACAAAAGCCAGATTGAGTCGCTGATCTGGTCGATGGATTCCCGGTCGCTCAGCACGACATCGCATTCGACGATGGCCCCTGCCCGCGGCGTGGAATACTATATCGACGCCCGCAACGTCGACAAAGTCGAGGTGCGCGTCTACCGCATGAACGACGACGTGGTGTACCTGCCCCACATGGGCGATGCCTCGCTCCAGGCCCTCGAGCGCAACGCCACCCTGCTGGCCAGATCCGAAGTAACGGGCTTCAAGAAAGAATATAACATCAGCGAACGGCAGGGAACCAGCGTGGATTTCCCCACGCCGGGTGTCTATGTCGTCCGTTTTGCGACTGCCGACGGCGAAGAAGTCTGCTATGAAAGCGTCAACGTGAGCAACGTCGTGGGCGCCCTCCGCATCCGCGACGGCCAGCCTGAGGTCTATGCAGCCGATTACACCACCGGCAAACCCATCCCACAGGGTCAGTTCTCGATCTTCAAGAATCTGTACGACAAAAACACATCCAGTATTCTGAAAATGAAGCCGTTCCTGACCGGCCGCTTTGCCGGGCAGGGTTTTTCGGCCATCGACGCCGGCAAGGTGACTTCCGACCGGAAGAACAACTACGTGCTTCGTATCGAGGAGGGGAGCGATATCTACGCTCCGCTGATCGGCGGCCTGCATGATGAAGAATGGTATCCCGGCAATGGCAGCAGCTATCGTAACGAAAAAGCGATCCTGTTTACCGACCGCAATCTCTACAAGCCCACGGATACCATCTACTTCAAGGTCATCTGCTACAAGGCTTCCGAGACGGAAGGCGAAGTACTTGCCAACAAGACCGTGGAGCTGACGCTCCATCACAGTTCCTCGCCCGACACCGTCGCCCAAGTCAAGCTCCTGACCAACGACATGGGCTCCGCCAGCGGCTTTTTCACCCTGCCGGAAGGCGCACGGAACGGACGCTATTATATCAAGGAAGGCTACAGCCGGCTCAAATCCATCCGCGTGGAGGAATACAAGCGGCCCAGTTTCAGCGTGACGCTGGAACCCGTGGGCGAGGTGCTCTGCTTCGGC
>JAEETO010000096.1 GCA_016290385.1 Bacteroidales bacterium
ATTCCGCACACACGCAGCCGGAGCCAATGGCCTATGTGAAATTCAGCTCCGATGCAAACTCCGTGGATATCTATAACCTCATCCCCAATCGCCACTATTACTATGTGATAAAGGCAGGAAACGAAACAGTGGCGTCGGGCGAATTTAATACGACCGGGCACCGCAGAATCCTGTATGTGGCCGATCCCCCCTGCGGCAAGCCGTATGCCAACAACTGCCGTGATCTTGGTGGCTTGAAGACCACCGACGGTCGCACTGTCAAGTACGGTAAGATATTCCGCGGTACAAATTTAGACAGTACTACAACTAACCAGCAGAAATACATCAAACAGGTGATGGGCGTGGGACTGGACGTGGATTTGCGCGTAATTAAAAAACCTTCGCCCAGCGATGACGGCAAAGCCATGTTCAACGCCTTGGGTCTGGACACGATTGTTGCAGGTAACTCAGCTAAATTCGTAGGCCATACGCAGGAGACTTACGACAACATTGGTAACCTTACCAATCCATCCAAAATGGGTCCGACCCTCACCCGCATCATGAATGCGGCAATAAACGAGGTGGGAGTATACATCCACTGCACAGTGGGTGCCGACCGTACCGGTTTCGTGTGCCTGATGCTGGAGGCAATCCTGGGTGTGAAACAGGGCTTATGCGACGTGGACTACGAGCTTACAAGTTTCAGCCCAGCCTTGTTGAGTTCCAGGAAATTCTTCCGGCTCCGCAATGATACGTCCGTGGGCTGGTTATATTATCCTCAAGGAATTACTGCTATCAATAAAAGGTCCAGCACCACATTCCAGGAAAGGGCCATTGTCTATGCCGTGAATGTGCTTTGCGTCCCTGCAGACAAAATCACCGCATTCCAGAATTGCATGCTGGAATAACCCTCGACAATAATAATTGAAAACAAAATATCCTATGAACCACTACGAAACGCCGACCTCCACCGTGGTGATATTAAAGGTAGAGAAATCTCTGCTCCAGGGTTCCCCCTATAGGGACTACAATGAGGACAAAAATGAGAAAATGCTACGTGGCGGCGATGTTGATTTCTAGATTCCCTTCCGGGGCAAAACAGACGGGCAAGGTCCCCTTTATGAAAATGGACCTTGCCCGCTAGAGAAGCTATCCGGACATACTTATCCGGGAACGTATTCCAGCACGTCGCCGGGCTGGCAGTCGAGGGCCTTGCAGATGGCTTCGAGGGTGGTGAAGCGCACAGCTTTGGCCTTGCCGGTCTTGAGGATGGAGAGGTTGGCCGCAGAGATGCCGATCCGCTGGGCAAGCTCACCGGACGACATCTTTCTGCGGGCCAGCATCACGTCGATGTTGATGATGATCGGCATACGCTACGCTTATTCCTTAATTTCTTCCAGTTCCTGCGCCTCGACGGATTTTCCCTTCAGATAGCCGGGCAGTTCCATGCCGGCGAGCTTGAAGAGGTCTTCCAACGGGGGAACCGATTTCATCAGTCCCGAGATGAAGTTGGACGTAGCGGTCTTGCCGTCGGCACCGCCACCGCCATTGTCCCACACCGTGACCTTGTCGATGTTGATGCCCTTGACGGCTTCGACCTGCGTCTTGACGAGCTCAGGCAACTTGTCGGTAATCAGCATGGTGATGGCCTGCTGGGCATCGCCGCCAGCGGCTGCGACCAGCTGTCCGAAACCCTCTGCCTGCTTGGAGAGTATCTCCAGGGTACCGCGGGCCTGGGCGTCCATCTTGGCGAAGATGGCGTCGGCCTCACCTTTGGCCTTGCGTCGGATCTGCTCGGCTTCTGCTTCTGCCTCGATGATGGCTTTCTCTTTCTCGATCTGGGCGGCGACCACGATGTTGGCCTGCTGCGTGGCTTTTTCACGCTCGGCACGGGCCAGCTCGGCGTCGCGCTCGCTCTTGTAGGCCTCTTCGAGGGCCTTGGCGGCTTGCACTTTCTCCGCGGCCACGGCGATGCGGGAGGCTTCTGCCTCTTTCTCGCGGCGGGCGGCGTCACTCTGGGCGATGGCGATCTTCGAGTTGTTTTCTCCCTCGACAGCCTTCGCGTTGGCGTCGGCCGTACGGATACGGGTGTCCCGGGTGGTCTCGGCGATGCGGATGTCCTTGTCCCTGTCGGCTTCGGCTTTACCGATTTCACCGAAACGGTTCTGCTCAGCCACGCTCTTCTTGGCGTCGTTGATGGCCTTGGCGGCGGCTTCCTTACCGAGGGCCTCAATATAGCCCGACTCGTCGCGAATATCCGTCACGTTCACGTTGATGAGTTTCAGGCCGATCTTGCGGAGCTCGGCTTCCACGTTGGTGGAGACGTTGGCGAGGAACTTGTCACGGTCGGCGTTGATTTCCTCGATATCCATCGTTGCGATGACCAGACGGAGCTGTCCGAAAAGGATATCGGTGGCGATGTTGCGAATGTCGTCGGTACTCAGGCCCAGCAGACGCTCGGCAGCATTGGTCATGTTGTCGGGCTCGGTGGAAATACCTACGGTAAAGCGGCAGGGCACGTCGACGCGGATGTTCTGCTTCGACAGGGCGTTGGTCAGGTTGCATTCAATCGAGATAGGGGTCAGGTCGAGGAATGCGTAGCTTTGGAACACAGGCCAGATGAAGGAGGCGCCGCCATGGATACAGCGGGCCGACGAGATACCACCCTCCTTGTTCTTGCCGGTCTTACCGTAAATGACCAGAATCTTGTCGGAGGGGCAGCGTTTGTAACGCCGCAGGATGGCGGTGAAAGTGACGAAAACGACCGCCACGAGGATCAGGATCAGATAGAGTTCCATATTCTTTTCTGTGATTTAAATGATTAATGATTCAAGGGGTTCGACAAGCACCGTCTCGGGTCCGATGACTTCGACCACACGGATCGGGGTGTTCGTCTTGAGGGTGTCGCCGTCGGTGACGGCCTTGTATTCGCGCACGGAGTTGTTGATGGAGATCTGGACCTTGCCTTCTCCCTGCCGCTCGCCGGGAATCGTCAGGTATACATTGCCATTGCAGCCCACGGCCGACGCATAGATGTTGATGTTGCCCGACTGCTGCATGCTGCTGAGCCATTTGAACAGATACATCACGGCAACGACCAGGGCTACGCCGATCAATGCCGAGACAATCAGCAGCAGCGGAATCGAATGGATCTTTTCCTGCAACAGGATGGCCGACCAGCCGAATCCCAGGATGAAATTTACGAAGTTGCGGAAGGTCAGCAGATTGGTTCCGCCCTCGACGGCAGCGTCGGCGGCTTCCGAATCGAAGCCTGTATCGACGTCCGTGTCGATGCCACCTTCGCCGGCGTCAGCGCCGATGAAGGTCAGGATGCTCTGGATCAGGAAGATCAGGGAGGCAGTCAGCGTGACGCCCCAGAGAATCTTCATGGCGATGGAAAGGGATGCCCACCAGGTTGTAATCATCTTTGTAAAGGTTTATTTATTCGCAAATATAAAAATAATTATTGAGAAACAATAAATTTTTTAAAATTTTTAAGCATTCGGTGCAAAAAAAGACCCCGGATCCAGTCCGGGGTTAGAGTTGCGGGGAAGAGCCCCGTCAACAGACGTCGTACCGGGCCGGACCCGGCATCTGGTCAGATCATTTCAACGATCTCAGCTGCGGGAGCGTTTTTCATCACGGAAGCGATGCCGTTGTCACGGTTGCGTTCGGAAGCATACATCTGGCTCTGGCCGATGACCTGGCCGTTGGTAGCCTTCAGCGTGAAATACGGCTTGCCATTCTTTGCAACCATCTTCTCGAAGCGTTTTTCGTCGACGGCGTTCTTCTTGACAGACTCGGCGCCGTTGAGGCAGGCAGCCTTGGTGGTGTAACCTTCACTGGTGAGGATGACCTCGCCGTTCGAAGCTTTGAGATTGAACTGGAACTCGCCGTTCTTTCTCGTGGTGATCTCAAATTTTGCCATAGCGTAGGATTTGAAATAAATGTATATACCCTACAAAGTTAAAAAAATTTTAAAAATTGCGTACTTTTGTAAAAAACATTGACGAAACTCCATGAGAATCGCATATCTGTCTGTGTTTTACCCCTACCGGGGCGGCATTGCCCAGTATAACGCGCACCTCCTCGCCGCACTGGGCAGTGAAAATGAAGTCCGTGCCTTCAATTTCACCCGCCAGTATCCCGGTTTCCTCTTCCCGGGCCAAACCCAGTACGTCACCCCGCAGGATAAAGCGACACCTGTCGAAAGCACCCGCCTGCTCGATACAGCCAACCCCTTCACCTGGCGACGCACCGGAAGGGCTATTCTCAAATGGAAGCCGGACATGGTCGTGTTCAGCTACTGGAATTCCTATTTTGCACCCTCCCATATCCCCGTAGCCCGGATGCTCCACCGGCACGGCGTGATGACGGTCACCGTCGTCCACAACGCCATCCCCCACGAGCCTAAATTCTTTGACAAGCCGCTCGCACGCCGCTTCTTCAAATACAACGACCTGCTCGTCTCCATGAGCGATGTCGTTACCCGCGACCTCCGCAGCCTCTGCCCGGACGCCAGGATTCTGCAGCGCCAGCATCCCGTGTACGACCATTTCGGGAAAAAGATGGACAAGAAGGCTGCACAGGAGGCCCTCGGACTCGACCCGAAGCTGCGGACGCTACTGTTCTTCGGACTGATCCGCGACTACAAGGGACTGGACCTGCTGATCGATGCCATGCCGCAGCTCGGGCCGGACTACCAGCTGGTGATTGCCGGCGAATGCTACGGCAGCTTCGAAAAATACGAAGCACATATCGCCGCCTCCGGCTGCGCCGACCGCATCCATGTCTTCAACCGCTACATAGACGACGAGGAAGTACCCCGCTTCTTTTCGGCGGCCGATCTCTGCGTGCTGCCCTACAGGAGTGCGACCCAGAGCGGCATCACGGCCATCGCCCTGCATTTCGACGTGCCGATGGTGGCCACGCCCGTGGGCGGCCTGGCCGAAAGCATCGGACAACCGGGGCTCGGCGTGATGGCCGGCGAAGCCTCGGCCGATGCCATCGCCGAAGCCATCCGCCATTTCTTTGACGGAAGCCCGGAAGCCTTCATCACCAACATCCGCGAAATCAAACGGACCCAGACCTGGCCTGCTTTCGCACAAAAAATTTTGGACTTTTACACGCAACAATCCGCACAATGATGCATTTACCAGATATGAAACATATTATCCCCCTGCTTGCCACGGCGGTCCTGCTGCTGGGCACCACTTCCTGCTTCCATCACGAAGAACCCGATCCGGCCGGTGAAATGACCTTCACCTACGGCGCTTATTTCCTCAACGCCGGTATCTCGGACGGTTCGGAAATCACGCAACTCGACAACATCCTGGCGATGGTCACCCCGCATTGCTACGCGACAGCCAACGACGGCAGGCAATTGGGCAACGGCGCGAGCGACATCCGTATCGTCGGCACCAAAATGTATGTCACCCTGGCCGACTCCAAGCGCATCAAAGTCGTCGGACCAAACGACTGCAAGGAACTGGGGTCCTTCACCATCAGCGCCGATGACGGCACATCCCTGACGCCCGCATATCTGGCCGATTTCGAAGGAATGCTGCTCGTGAGCTTGAAAGAAGGCTATGTCGCCAGCGTCGATACGGTCGATTACATGGTCCGGAATCTGCAGAAACTGGACGCCGGCGCCGGATGCATCGCCGTCGCCAACCAGAAACTCTATGTAGCCTGCACGGACGCCATCCTGATGATGAACCCCGTGGACCTTCATGTCATGAAGATGCTGGATGTCGTACAGCCACGCTCCTTTACCGTAGGCAGTGACAATCATCTCTATCTGGTGGCCGGACAGGATGAGACCAGCCTGCTGCAAGTCAACAGCGACAATGAGGCCGTCACCCGCATCACGACGACCGGCCAGCCGCAAAAAGTCGCGGCAGGACCCGACAAGGTGCTCATCGTCCACGTGAAGGTTACCTCCGACGAGGTAGGTGACAAATTCCTTGTCGTCAATCTTGAAAACCTGGCAGTGGAAGGCGATTTCATCCGTGACGGCAGTTATGTAAAGAATCCGACCGGCATGTTCATCGACCCCAATACCGGCAACGTCTATGTTTCCCAGGACGGGGAAAGTGGCGGTGACTATGGCCTGATCTATATCTACACCGGATACGGCCAGTATATCACGAGCTTCAATACAGGTACGGCACGTACCGTGAGCGCCGCATTCGTAACCGGTTCGACCGGGAAATGATTCTCTTGCAAAATCCAAGTTTTCGTACTACATTTGCATCGCAACAGGTTCCCGGGGCCGGATTCCGGTCCGGACGGGATCAAAAGGGAACCGGGTGAGAATCCCGGACAGTTCCCGCTGCTGTAAGTTCCAGCTTGTCGCGGTATTCTCCGCCACTGGGGCGTCGCCCCGGGAAGGCTCCGCGACGGAACGAGTCAGAAGACCTGCCTGCTGCCTTTGACGGATTATTGACCTGCGGCGAATGGGTCGTGATTGACTACAATGACCAAACAATTCATACCTATGCGTAAACTTTCTCTCCGGAGAGTCCTTGGACTCGCCTTGGCCATCGTCATGGCCGGAAGCCTTGCAGTCAGCTGCATCTTCGAATATGAAACCCAATTCGACCAACTGGAGGAGCTGGTCAAAGAGCTGCCGGAAGGCGACGCCGTTATCAGCGTAACCCCGACCGACGATGGCGGCTACGTCATCAATTTCAAGGAAAGCGGCGAAGTGAAGATCCGCAAGGGCGCGCCCGGCAACTCTATCATCAAAGTGGAAAAAGACCCCGACGCCTTCATTTTTTACGTCGCCAACGGCTGGCACATGCGTCTGCCCCGCTACTACGAAACCTGCGTGCTGACTTTTGAAGACAAAGATTACAAAGGCCCCGCCAACACGGTGACTTACTGGAGTTCCAAGATCGATGAACCGCAGTATGGCGGCCCCATCCTTTACGGTGACGGCTGCGTGTGGGCGGATGAAAACAACACCAATCTTGTCGGTTCGGTGCTTCCCTATGACGCTGCGACCTGGTCCGGCGGTTTTTCCGGCGGCGGCATCGCCATCTCCAACTACGGTAACGGCATGCTCGCCGGCGCTGACTACACCCGGCAGCTGGAAGTGTACAATCCGGCCCTGGACGGAGCCGGACGCAAGGGCTGCGGAAACAACGGTTCCGACAACTTCGCCATTCTCTATGACGCGGGATTTTGGGGCAGCAATCTGGCTGCGATCTATATGCCGGACGGCAAACCCTGTGTCGTAGAATCGGTCTTTGTGAACAACACCTGCTACACGATGAATTTCCTTGTCAACGGCGACGCCTACAATCCGCCCATGGCGGAAAATGGCTATTATTATGTCACCGCCACCGGTTTTGTCGGTGATGAAATCTCCGGCAATCTCAACTTCCTCCTCGCTAGCTACGACGAGTATGTGACGTACTGGGCCAAATTGGACCTCGCTGAACTGGGTGCCGTCGACAAGATCGTCTTCACGGTTTACGGCTCGGCGGACCTCTACGGCGAATATGGTTTCAACGCCCCGGCGTATGTCGCTCTCGACGACATCACGGTGCGCGTATATCCTGAATAAACCTTGATGCGCCGCCTTTCCTTATACGTAATATTCATTTTGTCGCTCTTTGGAGCAACAGGATGTCCGCAGGGGGTAGAAGAAGAAGGTCTACCCCCTGTCGTCACCCTGCCTGACGGAAATGTCCAGATGGTCGAACTCGGGGAAAGCCTCACGCTTTCTCCGGCATTTGACAACCTGACGCCGCAGGCGCAGATCCGCTGGCTCCGCAACGGACAGGTGGTCGGAAGCGGCACGAGCTTCACGTTCCAGAGTGAAGCCGTGGGGGTTTTCTACCTCACCGTGGAAGTGACCACCGAATTTGGAAAGGACGCGAAAGAAATCCGCATCAACGTCTGGAAGGAGGAGGAACCCCCGCAACCGCCGACGCCACCTACGCCGCCGGATACGGTTCCCTCGCCATCCCTGGAGACGGCCTACCTCTTCGAGCAAACGCAATACAACGTCGCCCAGGGCCGCAGCATCCGTCTGCTGCCGCTGGATATCGACAGCACCCGCAGCTTCTGCTTCGAATGGTTCCTCGACGGAACATCGGCGCAAAAGGGCGACGATCCGCTGTATCGTTTCGAAGCTACGGCACAAGGCCCGCACACCGTCATTCTGGAAGGAACGACTTCTGACGGAGGCTTG
>JAEETO010000097.1 GCA_016290385.1 Bacteroidales bacterium
GGCCTCATTGCTGCGCGCCACGGCACAGCCGTCGTTGTTGCTCAGCACGATCACCGGTTTTCCTTCCAGGTCGGGACGGAAAACCCGTTCGCACGAAGCGAAGAAATTGTTGCAGTCGGCCAGGGCGAACATCCTTATTCCCGGAGATTATGCTTTCTTGATGATATAGGTTACCACGCCCCAGATCACGAAGTCGTTGTCGGGCCCGACCGGGATGGGCCTGAACTTCGTATTGTTCTCGTTGCAGGGCAGCAGCACGGCACCTTGGGCTCCGATGGCCACACGCTTGACCGTAAACTCTCCGTCGATGAAACAGACGGCCTTGCAGTCGTTGTACGGTTCCACGGATCGGTCGACGATCAAGATGTCGCCCTCGTCCATGTCGGCGTCGACCATCGACACGCCGTCCACCTGAAAGAAGAAAGTGGATGCGGAATGGCGCACCAGCAGCTTGACCAGGTCGAGCTTCTCGCGCACCTCCTCGGCCGGCGAAGGAAAGCCTGCCTTGATGGCGCCGACCAGGATGCTCTCGAACGAATCGGAATCAGAAATCGGATGGGGTTGCATGCCACAAAGATACGCAAAAAATCGTCATGACGGGTTTGACCCGGCATCTCATTATTATTCGTATCTTTGCCGCAAATACAAGCACGAATCCCATGATCCGCAACATCATCTTTGACTTCGGCCAAGTCCTTGTGGACTGGAATCCCCACTATCTGTTCGATCCCTATTTCGGCGACGCGGACAAAGCGTCCTGGTTCCTCGACAACATCTGTACGAACGATTGGAACCGCCAGTTCGACGGCGGAAAACCCTTCGCGGAGGGAATCGCCGAGTTGAAGGCGCTGCATCCCGAATGGACCCGCGAGATCGACGTGTACTGGTCGGAGTGGACCAGGATGATGGGTGATGCGATTCCGGGCATGTACGATCTGGTGTCCGACCTGAAGGCCGCCGGCTTCGGCGTGTACGGCCTGACCAACTGGTCCTCGGAAACTTTCTATCAGATTGAAAAGAATTATCCCGTCTTCGCCCTGCTTGACGGGAAGATCGTCTCGGGCGACGTACGGCTCCTGAAACCCGACGCCGCCATCTTCCATTGCCTGCTCGACCGCTACGGCCTGAAAGCCGAAGAGTCGGTCTTCATCGACGACACGCTCCCCAATGTCGAAGGCGCCCGCGCTGCCGGTCTCTCCGGCCTCCATTTCAAAGACGCCGCCACGCTGCGCAAAGACCTGAAGAAGATACTGCCTTACGGCTTCTGAATCCTGACCTTATCGCCATGGCGTCCTATCTGCAGATCGAGAACATTTCCAAGTCGTATGGGCCGAAGGTCCTGTTCGACCACATCGGATTCAACGTGAACGAAGGCGACAAGATCGCGCTGATCGCGCCCAATGGCACCGGCAAGACCTCGCTCATGCGCATCCTGGCCGGCAAGGACAAATCCGATTCCGGTGGAAAGATCACCTTCCTGCAGGAAATCCGCATCGCGTTCCTGGAGCAGGATTACGAATACGATCCGGAGGACACCCTGCTCGAGCAGGTGCTCAGCGGCAGCACGCCGTTCCTGGCCCATCTCGACGACATGGGCCGCTTCGAATACGAGCACCGCATTATCCGCATCCTCACCGAATTCGGACTCAGGCCCGGCCAACAGATGAAGGAACTCTCCGGCGGCGAAATCAAGCGCGTGGCCATCACCCAGGTCCTGGCGCCCGAAGCCGACTTCCTGATTCTCGACGAGCCCACGAACCACCTCGACGTCGACGCCATCGAATACCTCGAAAACTACCTGCGTCGCTCCCGCTGCACCCTCTTCATGGTCACCCACGACCGCTACTTCCTCGACCGCGTCTGCAACATCGTGATGGAACTCGACCACGGCCAGATCTATGTCTACAAGGGAGATTATGAAAACTATCTGGAAAAGCGCGCCGAACGCATCGCCAACTACAACGCCGAGACCGACAAGGTGCGCAACCTCCTGCGTCGCGAACTCGAATGGATGCACGCCACCCCCTGCGCCCGCACCGGCAAGGCCAAATACCGCAAGCAGGCCTTCTGGGAACTGAAAGACCGCGCCGAACAGACCCACACCGTCCGCCAGCTCACGATGGAAGCCCTCGAAGGCGCCACCCGCCTGGGCACGAAAATCATCGATTGCTATGATGTTTCGTTTGGGTATGAGATTCCGGGTCAAGCCCGGAATGACGATAAAGGAGCGGAACGGTTGATAAAAGACTTCACGTATAAGTTCCAGAGATACGACCGCATCGGCATCGTCGGTCGCAACGGCATCGGGAAAAGCACATTCATCGATCTGCTGACCGGCGCCCTCGAACCGACAGCCGGCCGCATCGAGCGCGGCGAATCCCTCAAGATCGGCTACTACCACCAGAGCGGCATCCAGTTCGACGAACGCCAGACCGTCCTCGAGACCGTCAGCAACCTCGGCCTCCTCAACCAGTTCCTGTTCCCCCACGACATGCTCAACAACCCCGTGGCGAAACTCTCCGGCGGCGAGAAACGAAGACTCTACCTGCTGACCATCCTCATGCAGCAGCCCAACCTTCTCATCCTCGACGAACCCACCAACGACCTCGACATCGTCACCCTCAACATCCTGGAAGAATACCTTCTCGACTTCAAAGGCTCCCTGATCGTCGTCTCCCACGACCGCCACTTCCTCGACCGCGTCGTCGACCACCTCCTCGTCTTCTGCGGCGACGGCCTCATCAAGGACTTCGTCGGCGGCTACACCGAATACCGCACCTTCATCAAAGATTACGAGGCTGAACAAAAGAAACAATCGAGGGTGGGCGCGGGTCGGCCTGGTGGAGATTTTGCGTCTTGCGCGTCGAGGCCCTCCGAGACCGCAAGACCAAAATCGCCTCAGGAAAAGCCCACCCGTAAACGACTGTCCTATAAGGAACAACGCGAATTCGACGCCCTGGAGGCCGAACTCGAACGCCTCAACGCCGAAAAAGCAGACATCGAAGCGCTTCTGGCCGCCGGAACCGCCAGCTACGAACAGATCCGCAACGCATCCGAACGATACGAAGCCCTCAAAAACGAACTCGACGCCAAAGAAACCCGCTGGCTCGAACTATCCCTGTGATTACAGCTGGAAGCTGCGAGAAACCGGGAACAAGCCGTAGAGGCCACCGGTGTGGATGAAAAGGATGTTCTCAGACGAGCGGAGACGGCCACCGGGACGGAGTTCATTCACCATTCCATAGGTTGCCTTGCCCGTGTAGACCGGGTCGAAGACCGTCGCCTCGAGCTTGGCCATCCGGTGGATGTGCTCCAACTCTTCCGGACGGCTCAGCGCATAGCCGATGCCCACGTATTCCTCGAACAGCTCGAAATCCGTGGGCTTGAGCGAAGCAGCAAAACGGTCGGCACGATCCTGCGACAGCTCGCCCAGCGCGACCAGATACGGCAGCGCATCCCGCGAAATCCGCGCAGCAATCTCCTGAAAATACGCCGCATCGTCGCAGACGCACACACCGATCACCCGCTTCCCGTAGCCGTTCAGCAGATTCGAGAGCTGCAGGCCCGCCAGCGTACCGCCGGAGCCTGTCGCCACCACCACCGTGTCGAAGGTGATGCCCATTTCCCGCTCCTGCGCGACAATCTCTTTCATTGCAAAATAATAACCCAGCGTGCCCACGCCGAACGAAGCGCCCTCAGGAATGATATACGGCTTGAAGCCCTGCGCAGCATAGCCGTCGGCCATCTCCTGCATGATCTCCGCCCGATGGTCGCGATACTCGTCGCGCGTGCAGAAACGCACGTCGGCACCCATCAGCCGGTCGAGGAAATAATTGCCGTCGAGCGGCGGCTGCTCGCTGATCCGCAGCAGGACCGCCGAACGCATCCCCAGATACGTCGCCACAGATACCGTCGCCCGGCAATGGTTCGACTGGATGCCGCCGCAGGTAATCAGCAGGTTGCAGCCCTGCGCCACGGCCTCCGCCACGGCAAACTCCAGCTTCCGGATCTTGTTGCCCGACCATTCGCTGCCCGTCTGGTCGTCACGCTTGACATAGATATTCTTTCCACATTCGGCCGACCAGCGCGAGAGATGCTGGATGCGGGTCGGCAGGTTGGCAAGGGACAGTTTCGCTTTCATGGCCATCCACATTAACCCAGTTTGACGGCCGTTCCGGATGCGGTGACCATGAGCATGCCGTTATTGGCCCCGAGCACTTCGTAGTCGATGTCGATACCCACGACGGCATCGGCGCCCAGCTCGGCGGCACGCTGGCTCATCTCATCCATTGCCTGCGTACGGGCATTGATGAGTTCTTCTTCATACGAGCCGCTGCGGCCACCCACGAAATTGCGGATGCTGGCAGCAATGTCCCGGAGAAAGTCCACGCCGGCGATCACTTCGCCGAACACGACGCCCTTGTATTCCACAATCCGGCGTCCCTCGATGGTAGGAGTAGTAGAAAGAATCATAGGAATTCGAATTACATTTTCACAAATATACATATGATTCTTTTTTCTTATTTTTGTTTTCACAAAAAAAGTAGATTCCCATGAAGAATATCCTGAAGCGTGCAGTTATTGTCGGCTGCCTGGTGATGATCTCCAGTCTTACTTCTTGTTTCTCCGATTTTGCTCCCATGATTCCTTCCTTCTGGTACAGGGACATCACTGTAGATCCGGCGATGCTCTATGAGGAACTGGGCACCACCGAAAATATGAAAAGGCGTCTGGACAATAACAATTCAGTCATCACCGACACAGTTTTGATCTATGATGCAAAAGGAAAACTTGTCCAGAAGGTGGGCGCAGAGACAGTCAAGCTGGAGCCGCTGACCATCGAGGCCGACGCGCTGGCGGACGGCGAATACACGCTTGTAGTGTGGCAGACTGCACGCGATACCGACGGACGGAGAATCTGGTTTGCATCCGGCGAGGACCAACTCTCTACGGTCAGCATCGCGACGGACTATGTGGCGTTGGATTATTCCTGGACGCTCGGTGTGGCCGGCACCACCATCAGCGTACGGAATGGCTCGTTCAAAGCCAGCCTGACCCCGAGGACTACGGGCAGTATCATCCGGCAGCGGATCGACAACCTGACCGAAGATAAAGGCTTCTATGAGCTTTTGCTGGATGGCCCGCTGGACCAGTTCTACTCCGGTGTGCTCCTGGACCCGTCCCTGGATGCCTCTGAGCGCAGGATCAAGAATACTCTTTATGGGTATAACGACATTACCTGGGCAGAACCGGGATACACCGACGATAAGTTTTTCACCTTGAACTTCGGCGAAAACCAGGACTTCGCTTTAATAGGCCTGAAAGAAAACGGCGACGAAATAGAGATCACCTCTATCGAGTCCGGGACACTCGGATTCGGCGAGAATGTCGTCTTTTATTACAACATGGACCGCCATGACTGGCAGCCCCCTTTCTACGGATCTCCCGAAGACTTCGATCCATGGATCGCCGACCGGGAAGCAGGTATCCTTGTCGCCCAACCTTTGCTCAAATGGGGCTGCAACCTTGACGAGGTACAGCGGCACATGGAGGCCAAGCCGTGGTGGCGCCTTGGCAACAAAGAGCTTGAATTCTGGGGAGAATACTATCAATGCTGGCACAAGTGGTATTATGTAGCTCCGAAACTGACCGAGCAATACCTTTTCGAGACCGAAGATGGCAAGAACCTGCGCTATGCCTATGTCAATTCCTGGGATGTGCCGATAGACTTGGCCATCACTTCGTTCCAGAAACAGGGATATCAATACAAGGGAAAGGGAAAGTTTTGGGAGGACGATCCAGACGGCGACATCTATCTCTCCGCCGACGGACAGACAGAAGTCCTGCTTATCGACCATGAAGAAGGCTGGTATGCCATATTCAGGCCTGCCCGCTAGACTGCGTTTGAGCGGCAGGTGAGGGTCGTGGGTGTAACACGAAGATAGGCTCTGAGATCAGAGTCAAGTTCGACGTGAAAGGAGATGCCGGATTGATACCTATAATTTGGGGTAATAGCCTCCGGTTTTCTTAGAATCTCTATGTTCGATTCGACCCATCTTCATTAAGATAGCCAAATGTCGGCCTATGGTAGCATCCCCCTTGCCTGATAAAGATACTACCTCCTTCCGTTGTATGCCAGGATTAGTACTGATAATCTCCATCGTAGCCTGAAGTGAAGGATTTAATCGCTCATTTAATCGCTCATTTAATCGCTCGTCTTTTGAGCCATTATTCCCGCCAGTAGATCTATATGGAATCGTGATGCTGAAAACATTCTCTTCTGAAATGACGGGCTCCCGGCCATCAAAGTAGGCTGGACCGTATTTCAATAAAGTCCTGCGGCCGACACCAAGCTCCTCAACAAAGCCCATGTTGGCAAAAAAACGAGCGATGGTCGGATTCTTCGGATGCGGTGTCAAGTCACTCAATTGTACAGAAGCGCTATGGTACGGGACATTCCAGTTTTCTGCTACCATCGTGTCTCTGTAAATCGTGAATGTCGCGGGATAGGAATTCGATACCTCTCTGTGAATAAGCAAATTGAGGAATACTTCTCGCAGGATGGTATCGCGCAGGCTGATCCGTTGTGCCCCATCCAGGAAAGGAGCCTCAGGGAGATGCTTGGCCGCAAATGCGCACAGGCGGTCGAAAGAGCGGATAAAGTTGCAGCGGATGACGTCCCTGTCGTCATACAGGAAGGTGTCGTTGATCCTGCAAAGGGCATCCGTCTTGTGGTGCGGGAGTACACTGGCGATGGTTTTCTCTGAGCCAAGAATCAGTGCGGCGGCCAGCGTGTACCCTGTTTTTCCGGTTTGTGGGTCTTTGAGCCGCATGCCGGATGATTCGAGAATCTCTTCATCGGTCATGGACAGCCAAGGATGGTCGGCTCTTTGCAACTTCGCCCTGGAGCGCACGACATCGAAGATGCCGGGTTCGAAGTCTTCCATGGTCAGGTATGGAAAAACGCGATTTTCCGTATAGCCGGCCTTGCCTTTTCTGACAAGCAGGTCGAAGATCTGCTTGGTACTTCGCAACTCAAAGTCTCCATCTTGATTCCTGTCGTAATAGACTCCTTTGTATGTATGGGCCTCCATGCTTTCAGGAACAAAGCCATAGATCACATACTTCCCGTCGATTTCTACCGGCTCGAAGTCAATATGGCAGGTGGGGTTGATGAGCTGGGGGTTGTTCAGGTCTTTCGCCAGGGTATCGAGCTGGGCTTGCAAGGATTCTTCGCTCACACCCTCAATGCTTCCATCATTGTTAGCGCCGAGAATAATATGTCCGCCCCGGCGGTTCAGGAATGCGCAGATACTCGAGAAGACGCTGCGGGAGAGCGCATCCTTCGATTTCTTCAATTCGATTTCCGTCCACTCGCGCCTTTGGAGGAGCGGTCTTAGTTCTTTCTCTGTCATTTTACAAAAGTAATCATTTCTCTCGAAAGAGCATCATGTTGGAGCACCAAGTAGTAAAATGAGATGTCATACCTCACCCACCCAAACCTATGGGCCGGAGTGACTGCCGGACAACGCAGGCCCCGGCAGAATGGTCGCGAGGCACCGAACGGTTTCATCTCCCATAATCATTATACTGATAGTATCCACTACCCCAGGTAGCGTGTATCGTATCGCGTATAAAAGTATATGGAGAGTATAGAGAGGCAAAACTACCAATAGGACAAAGCCGCGGCAACGAATCCTGCCGGTTATCGCGCGATTACATGCAATGACCGCCTGCACAAACACGAGTAACATGACAACAACGACGACCGCCGCACGGTCGTGCGCGTAGCGTTCGACCAGGCACGAGGCGTAGCGCTGGCGCAGCCGGCGCGGAGCTCCGGCCGCAGGCCGGATAAACAAAGTGCCTTGCGGCTTCCTGTCATCATCAGAGTTGGAGATATTGGCATAGTATCTGCGAGGATTCAATAATTACTCAAGTGGATACATATCGTAAAATTATTATTGAGTGAGACGCAAGAATCCGGCTATTCATTCATTTAGAGATTTAAACAATCGTTAAGCAATGAAACAGACTCTTATATTGTTTATGTTCTGCCTTACGGCGCTTCTCTTCGGTTGTGAACCGATTGAAAACAACAATGGCGGCAAAGAAATGCCGATTCTTCCTGAGGAATCTTACGGCGTGGAGATTGGAACCT
>JAEETO010000098.1 GCA_016290385.1 Bacteroidales bacterium
CGGGCACTCCTGGGACTTGCTCTTTTTCGGCGTACTGAGCATCCTTCAATGGTTCAACCCGCTGGTCTGGATCTGCCAGGGCGAACTTAAGTTGCTGCACGAATATGAAGCTGACGATGCCGTGCTGAAACAGGGAATCGACGGCGTGCAGTATCAAAAGCTCCTGATCCGCAAAGCCATCGGCGAGACACTATTCCTGCAGGCAAACGGTTTCAACCATGCACAATTGAAACTTCGTATCCGGCAGATGCGCCGGCCAGCCACACCGGCCTGGCGCCTCGCCCTTCTTCTGCTGGTGCTTCCGCTACTGGGCGGCACCACCTTGCTGCTTGCCGACAGAAGCCGTCCTTTGGTTATTGTCGACGGCGTGCAATTCCAACAATGGATGTATCATGAAATCCAATATCCGAAGGAATGCCGCGACCTCGGCCTGGATGGCCGGATCATCCTGGATTTCCAAATAGATGAAAACGGCGTATTGCAGAATCCCAAACTGCTGGGAACGACTCATCCGACACTTGAAGCGGAAATCCTCCGGGCTGCCCGCAAATCACCGCACTGGATTCCCAAGGAGGAGGGCGGCCGGATAGTACCCCTTACCTGTTTGTGTTACATCGATCTCAACCCCGAACGATATGCGAAATAATCATTCCTTACCACGTACTCTCTGCCTGTTTGCTCTGCTGGCGTTTCTTTGTCAGGTGCTTCCGGCCGAAGCGCAGAACCTCCGCTGTACCTATACGCACCAGAAAAAAGACGATCCTGAAAAAGGATACAAAACCTATAAGGATATGCTCCTGGATGTCTGCGATGGGCGCTCGCTGTTTTATAACGAGCGGGATTTCGTGTACGATTCCCTGTTCTCGATCTCTTTTGACAAGAACGGAAGCATGCTGAAAAATGAGGCGGCCGAGCAGCTGACCCGAACGAGAAGCGCCCTCCACTGGATGACGGAAATGGATTATCCTGATGGAACTTTCACGCAGTATTACAAATTTCTCCAGACTGTCATCGGGAACGGCACGTTGGAAATGCCTGCCTGGCAACTGATGGACGAATTCAAGGAAATATCCGGCTATGCCTGCCGGAAAGCAACGGCGCACTATCTTGGTCGCGACTGGACGGCGTGGTTTACGGAAGAAGTCCCGTCGCAGGCCGGCCCCTGGCTCCTCTGGGGTCTGCCGGGACTGATCGTTGAGGCAAGGGATGCCGACAACTACATCCTCTTTAAACTGACCAGTGTCGAGCCGCTGAACGACAACCACCGGGCTGTATTTCTCACTGACTGGTTGAGAAGCTACACGAACAAGTCGCACAATGTTTATGAGTACGACATCAAGGAGGCGGAAGCGGTCTATACGAAGATGCGCAGCGATATTTCTTTTGCAGCCCACATGTCGAATCCGGGCACGAAGGTCATGACCAAAGACGAAACGGGAAAAATGGTTCCCGTTCAGGCGCCGCCCTATCTTCCCATGATTCCAACGGAATATTGGAAAAACAAAAAATAACCGTTTTAAACGTTTTTATACGTGTCGAAACGTTTAACATGCCTTTTGCTGGCCCTGCTTGCCGGCTGCTGGTCTGCCGCCTTTGCCCAGACTGCCGTGACGGGCGTCGTGCGCGACAAGAAGACGAAGGAACCTGTGGCGGGCGTTTTCGTCCTGGGCCTGTCCGGCCAGCAGCAGAAGGCCTACGGCTACAGTGACGGCGAGGGACGTTTCAGCTTGAAAGTGCCCGAAGGCGTTACGCTTGACCAGTTGCGGGTGTCGATGATGGGCTTTGCTACGGAAACGCTTTCGCTGGCTGCCGGAAAAATGGAAGGAATCGTGGTGGAACTTACAGAAAAACGGGCTGAACTACGGGCGGCTCAAGTGACGGCCAGTGTCGTGGAGGAGCGGGGAGACACGTTGTCCTATACGGCCGGTGCCTTCAAGGACGGCACGGAACGCTCGATGGGGGAACTGCTGGAAAAACTCCCGGGTATTACGGTCACAGCCTCCGGCGGCATCCAGCACAACGGCAAATTCATCGGAAAGCTTTATGTGGAAGGTCTCGACCTGATGGGCGCGCAATACGGCACTGTCACCAAGAATCTGTCCGCCGATGCCATCGCCCGAGTAGAGGTCTATCAAAACCACCAGCCCATCCAGGCCTTGCAAGACCTTTCCCAAACCGACCGAAGCGCCATTAACATCATCCTGAAGGAAGGTCTGCGTAGCACCTGGATGTTTTCAGGCGATGCGGCTCTTGGCCTGCCGCCTTTCCCGCTCTTCGAGGCGCGGGCCATGCTTTCGAATTTCGGCAAGAAGCGCCAAAGCCTGTTCCTCATCAAAGGAAACAACGACGGTGGCGACATCCTTCAGGAACTGCAGCGCCAGTCCATTCTGGGCCGCGGTCCCGGTGCCTACCTGATCACGCCCGGCGAGGTGGACGGTGACATGCGCTCCCGGCTGAATCCGGGCCGCAGCTACCTGCCGCTGCCCAAGGAATATTGGTACGACAACCTTTCCGGGCTGGGCTCGTTCAATCATTTGGTAAAACTGGGCGAGACGCGGCAACTCAGGATTGTGACACAGGCTGCAGGTGAGCGATATAATGAGGCATCCGAAAACATGGACGAAATACGTTTTGCTGACGGCTCTTCGCTCACTGTCAGGGAAGCACGCCAGATGGACGACCGTCGCGGCTACTTCTCCGGCGCCCTCGCCTACGAAGACAACGCGCCCCAGCGCTATGTCAGCGACGAACTGACCGTGGCGGGTCAGCTGCGCACCAACAACACCCAACTGCTCGGAAACAGCCATCCCTATACAGAGCATTATGATCTGCCGACGCTCAAGCTGGAAAACAACCTGAAGGTGGTGCGCAGGATGTCGAACCGTCAGGCACTGGAACTCAACAGCGACAGCCAGTATCGCAGGGGGCAGCACGAAGCAGTCTATACGACGGGCGGGCGGGAATACGGCCAGCATTTGTTCTTCCAGGACTTTTCGGCCGATATTCGCACCTCGCAGAACTGGAGCCGGGGACGGCATCGCATCAGCCTGACAGAAACAGCCGCCTTGGCATATACAGGCCGGGAAGCCAAGGCCAGGAACCTGCCGCTGCCGGAGCCGCTCGCCGGCGTCAAGACGGAAGGATCACTTTCCGCCCTTGCCTTGCGGCCATCGGCGCGCCTTTCCGATCAGATGACTTTCGGAAAAGCCGACCTTACCCTGTCCCTGCCCGCTACCCTGCATTACCTGGTCTTGAAAGGCAGGGACAATGTGCTGTATCCCACGGTCACTCCTTCCGTCGCGTTTCGATGGAAACCCACGCAGCGGATCGAATTGTCGGCCTCGACTTCCTATGCGCTGACCCGCTCTGACGCAGAATCTCTGCTCGATGCGGCGGTGATGCAGTCCTGGCGTACGCTCGCCACAGCAGACAGCCTGCGCCGCAGCGCCCGCTGGAACACACAGGCCACCCTTCGCTGGAGTGACATGCCCACAATGTTCTTCGCCACGCTTTCCGGCTCATATTCGAGAGGCGGCAGTAACCGAGCTTCTGCTAGCATCTGGACGGAAACTCTTTCCTATCAATACTATCTGCCGCTGGCCACGGCCACGTCGGGCTGGAGTGTCAGTGGCTCGCTGAAGAAGTACTTCGGCCTGAAGGCCTTCGTAGTGGAGTTGCAGGGAGGATGGATGGACAACCAGATGCAGGAGTACCTGCAGGGCGTGCCGCTCGATTACCGGAACTCCCAGCTTCACACGCAACTGAACTTCACGAGCAACCCCGTCTGGTGGTTCTCGACAGATGTTTCCGGCAGCTTCGACATTAACTATGTGAACGGAGACTCGCAGCGGAGGACGCGGATGGCGCAGATCGAAGGCTCACTGCGCCTGAAGCCCGTCAAAGCGCTGTCGCTCGATGCTGCAACACATTGGCTCTGGTATGAAATCCCCGGCATGACGGTTTCCAACACGCCACTCATCAAAGTCTCCGCCAGCTGGGCGCTGAAAAACGCCACGCTTTTTGTCGAGTGCCGCAACCTGCTGAACGCGACCGAATACCGCCGCGAAAGCATCTCCACTTACCACACCACCACCTCCGTCACCGCCCTCCGCGGCCGGATGATCCTCGTCGGCATCCGGATGTCCCGCTAACGTCACCCCGCAGGACAACCTACCACCGCTCGAACCACCAGCCGTTCCAGTGGAGGGCTTCGGCGGCGGGATCGGGGGCGTCGGGATAGACGACAGTGTTGGTTTCGCGGTCGAAGTGGATGTCGTAGTCGTCCTTGAGGGGCTGGGGCGAATCCGCGTCGTTGTCGCGGGGATAAAGGATTGCATCGCCGTTGGGGGCATACCACCAGTACATCTGCAGACCATAGACACCGATGCCTTTGTCGCCGTCCCAGAGAGGCTGGTAGTTCAGGCCGACCGTCCAGGTGCCGGCGTTGACCTGCCAGGCCTTGAGCTCGAAGTGGTCGTTGTAGTTACCTGCCGGATCGATCCATTCACCGCTCAGGAAAAAGTTATCCTGGTCGAGCACCGTGACGGCCTCCCTCTCCCAGACACCCGGCTCGTCGACACCGGCCCAGGCCCACTGCACGAGCATCGGCAGGGGGAACACGTCCACGATGGCATCGTAGATCCGCTTGATGTCGGGCTCAAAGCTTTTCTTGTCGCGCTGGCCCGCCACCTCTATATCATAATTGCGCCAGGCTTTCGGAAGCTTGTGCTCGTAGTCGGACATGGTCATGACATTCATGATGGCGGGGGCTTTCTCGCCGGCCGTCACGCTGATGCGGCCCGACTCTGTGACTTCCATCCGGGAGATGGACGGCTCGGGCTCCGGTTCAGGCGCCGGGGTTTCGGGCACAGGTTCGGGTTCGGGAGCGGGAGATTTGCGCCCGCAGGAGAAAACTGCCGAAAGCGCCAGCATGAGCGCAACCGCGGCGAAAAGGGCTCTAAGTGTCTGTTTCATAACAACAAAAATACAAAAAAGTTTGGCTGTTTGGATTATTCTCCGTACATTTGCAGCCCTGCGAAAAATGCGCAGGAATGTGTAACTTATTAATAAACACTAAATTAAACACCAAATGCCTGGTATTATTGGAAAGAAAGTCGGTATGACTTCCGTGTTCAGTGCCGAGGGAAAAAATCTTCCATGCACTGTGATCGAGGCTGGCCCGTGTGTTGTCACGCAAATCCGTACAGTTGAAAAAGACGGCTACGCCGCTGTACAGCTTGCCTATGACGAAACTTCTGAGAAGCACGCCAGCAAGGCCCTGAAGGGCCACTTTGAAAAGGCAGGAACCACCCCCAAACGCAAGCTCGTCGAGTTCAAGAATGACTTCCCGATGGAGCTCAAGCTGGGTGATACGGTTACGCTTGAAGCCCTCACGCAGCGTGAGCTGAAATGGGTCGACGTGACTGGCACCTCCAAGGGTAAAGGTTTCCAGGGCGTTGTGAAACGCCATCACTTCCAGGGCGTCGGCGGACAGACCCATGGTCAGGACGACCGTCTCCGCCACCCCGGTTCCATGGGTGCATCCTCATGGCCTTCGCGTGTCTTCCCCGGCATGCGCATGGCCGGCCACATGGGTGGGGACCGCGTCAAGGTCTTCAACCTCGAGGTCATCAAGGTCATCCCTGAGAACAATCTCGTTA
The DNA here is from genome assembly GCA_016290385.1 of Bacteroidales bacterium. GTDB lineage: Bacteria > Bacteroidota > Bacteroidia > Bacteroidales > UBA932 > Cacconaster. The sequence continues at coordinate 5,661 of JAEETO010000098.1, forward strand.
TCGTCAAAGGTTCCGTCCCCGGAGCCAAGGGTTCTTATGTAATTTTGGAGGACTAAGCGCTATGAAACTGGATGTATTGAAAATCGACGGTACTGCTTCCGGCAAGCAGGTCGAGCTGGACGAGACCATCTTCGGCATCGAGCCGAACGACAACGCCATCTACCTCGACGTCAAACAGTATCTTGCAGCACAGCGCCAGGGTACCCACAAGACCAAGGACCGCAGCGAGGTCGCTTTCTCCACGAAGAAAATGGGTCGCCAGAAAGGCGGCGGAGGTGCCCGTCACGGCTCCATCAAGTCCAACATCTACGTGGGTGGCGGCAACGTCTTCGGACCGAAACCCCGCGACTACAACTTCAAGCTCAACAAGAAGCTGAAACAGCTGGCCCGCTTCTCCGCCCTGTCCTACAAGGCCCGTGAGAACGCCATCACGATGGTCGAGCCCTTCGCAATGGAGGCCCCCAAGACCAAGGATTTCATCAAGATCCTCGAGAACCTGAAAGCCTACGGCCGCAAGACCCTCGTCGTGCTTCCCGAAAATTCCAAGAATATTTACCTATCGTCTCGCAACCTTCCTGAAGTCAAGGTCATCACCATTGACGAAATCAACACCTACACCCTCGTGGATGCCAATCATCTCGTGATGGTGGACGGCGTGCAGGACATTATCGCTGAAAGACGTAAATAAAACCTCACGACAATGGGAATTTTAGTCAAACCCCTCGTAACTGAGAAGATGACGGTCCTCGGCGACAAGCTGAACCGTTACGGATTCCTTGTTGACCGCGATGCCAACAAGATTGAGATCAAGAAGGCGGTAGAGCAGATGTATGGTGTTTCAGTGAAAGATGTCAATACGGTGAACTACCACGGTAAACGCAAGAGCCGTTATACGAAGAACGGTTTACAGACAGGCCGGACGAACCACTACAAGAAGGCGTTCGTCACCTTGGCCGGAGATGATAAGATTGACTTCTACAGCAACATTTAAAGGCCATGGCAATTCGTAAGTTCAAACCGGTAACTCCCGGTACCCGCAATAAGGCAATCAGCGCATTCGACGAGATTACCTGCAGCACCCCTGAGAAGAGCCTCCTCCGTCCGCTCCGCGGCACCGGCGGTCGCAACAACCAGGGCAAGATGACGATGCGTTATCTCGGCGGCGGTCACAAGAAAATGTATCGCGTGATCGACTTCCTGCGCGACAAGGACGATTATACCGCCACTGTCAAGACCATCGAGTACGACCCCAACCGCAGTGCCCGCATTGCGCTGGTCGTCTACGGCGATGGTGAAAAACGTTATATCCTCGCTCCCAACGGAATCAAGGTCGGCCAGACCATCGCTTCCGGCTCCGGAGTCGCTCCTGAAATCGGTAACACTCTGCCTCTGGCAGAAATTCCGCTCGGTACCCTCGTGCACAACATCGAATTCCGTCCCGGTCAGGGCGGCGCGATGGCACGCAGCGCGGGCACTTTCGCCCAGCTGACCGCCCGCGAAGGCAACCACGCCATCCTTCGTCTCCCTTCGGGCGAGACCCGCATGGTGCTGGTGACCTGCCGCGCTACGGTCGGTACTGTCTCCAATGTCGATCACAACCTGGAAAGCCACGGCAAAGCCGGCCGTCGTCGCTGGCTGGGCCGCCGTCCTCACAACCGCGGTGTCGTCATGAACCCGGTGGATCACCCGATGGGTGGTGGTGAAGGCCGCGCCTCCGGTGGACACCCGCGTTCCCGCAAGGGTCTGCCCGCCAAGGGATACAAGACTCGTAACCCGAAGAAGACTTCCAGCAAGTTCATCATCGAAAGAAGAAAGAAATAACGGAATTAAACTGCATTAGATTATGAGTCGTTCACTTAGAAAAGGTCCGTACATCCAGGAAGCTCTGGAGAAAAGAGTGCTCGCGATGAACGAGGGCACCATGAAGAAAGAAGCCATCAAGACCTGGTCCCGCGCCAGCATGATCTCCCCTGACTTCGTAGGCCACACGATCGCCGTCCACAACGGCACCAAGTTTATTCCGGTCTATGTCACGGAGAACATGGTAGGTCACAAGCTCGGAGAATTCGCTCCGACCCGTACCTTCAAGGGCCATTCCGGCAACCGTTAAAATTTAAAAAAGAGACTACACAATGGGAGCTCGTAAAAGAGAAATGGCCGAAAGGCTGAAAGAGATAAAGAGACACACAGCCATTGCAAAGCTGAATGATGTCCCCACGTCGCCCCGCAAGATGCGTCTGGTCGCAGACCTGGTCCGGGGTGTCGAAGTCAACCGCGCTTTGGATATTCTCCATTATTCAAAGAAAGAGGCTTCCGTCCGCCTGGAGAAGCTGGTGCGCACCGCCAT
>JAEETO010000016.1 GCA_016290385.1 Bacteroidales bacterium
TGAAGGAAGAAGGGCTCATCAAAAATGGTGCGGTACAAGTCGTTGAATTCGAAAATGTGCAGGGCCCAGTAAATACAGGCGGGAACAGAAAACAGCACAAGGAGCGGAATCAGGACCTCACGGATGAGATCATAGAACCAGGTGGCTCCGAAAAGCAACTTTTGCTTGTCGGCGTCAGACACAAAGGTGATCTTTTCACTATATGCCGCTACCTTCTTGTCCAGGCGTCCCTTCTTGTACATGAGTGTCAAGTTCCAGACAGAGATGACAGCCAGGATGACGACCAGCTGGAAGTACCACCACACCAGAATGATCAGTGCCAGGAAAATGTAACCGACCACGCTGATGATCATGGCAATGGCGGTAACGCTGAAGGAAACCCATCCGATCACCACATCGGTCTGGTCAGCCTTTCCGTAACTTCGCAGATTGGCAAGCAACTGCCACAACGCCATTCCCATCAGCAGCGGCGGGAAGAAGAAATTCAAAAAGGCGTTGGGCACGAACAACAACCTGCAACTGATCACGAACAGAGCCGTGAAAATGGTGGGTATGTAAATTTTGATACCGCCCTTGAGTTTTTCTGGCTGCAGTCTGATGAGAAGAGCCACATGAATGGCCATGAGCAGCCAGATGAACGAGTGAACGATGCTGATTGCCTTGCGCACAATATCGTCCCCGCTGCTCTCATAGCTAAGGACGAGGAACAGGACGCAAGCGAGTAAAAGCGCCAGATAACCTCGCTGCTCCTTGGCAACCAGCCTCCCGAAAGGCTTCACAACTTTGTACAGAAGCATCAGTACCAGAGCAGCCAGGCCCCAGAGAATAAAGAACACGAGGATATAAACCACCAGCCAGTACATCCTTGCCGAGTTCATCAGCCGGTTGTTATTGGCAATCTCTTCCTCAGTATAGTCAACGTCATTGCTGGTAAACGCTTTCCCAAGGTCAGTGAAGCTGTATTTCTCGTTCATGGCCCCCCAGGCCTCATTCCAGTATTCGACGGGATGGGTCATGACGGTCTTCCAGGGAATCTGACCCTCAACAAACACTTTTTCCTCAAGGATGCCATAATAATCACGTGCATACTGATAGGATTCCTCCATACGCAGCCGCGCTTCCCGGAAATGGGTACTGTCAGCCATCACCTGTTCCCGGGTCTGGGCATACATCTTCAGCATTTCGGATGCATAGAACAGGCAGGTATCGCGGTCCATTTGCCCCTGCTCGCTCAGAATGAACGCCGGCACAGCTTCTTCAGCGGCAGATGTGTCCTGCGCCTGCGTCATGGCCACTATCACATCGACTTTCTCTTCCAGCTCCTGCTGCAGGAGGCTTTCGTTTTCCTGAAGATGAGCATCCAGCGTATCGTTGTGATAGGCCAGGCTGTCCGGCACCAACTCCAGATCCGCCAGCTCCGGCGGAAGGCGGCGCAGCGACTCGATCAGCCGCGCATAGCGGCCGATCTCGATATCCAGGCTGGCGACGATCCGGTCATAGGGTGTGCGGTTCTTATTGAAGTTGTTGAATTCCTGGGTTACCTTTTCCAGCGCATAGCTGATGTCGAAAGTATAGTCTTGCTTCTGGGAATACAGCATCAGCGACAGGTCGTTGCACTTTTTTACGATCTCCACCGTCTGCAGGTGCTGGGATTCGTATTTTTCTTGCAGCTTCTTCTGGGTCTGGGATTTCTGCTGATAATCGTGTGAGAGTTCACGGCGCAGGTTGGACAACGTCGCGTCCAGGTCCATCCCCGTAAAGACAGCCAAGGCCGGCACTGCCAGGGTAAACAGTGCCAGCAGTATGCTCAAGAATTTGCGTTTTCTCATATTCCGTATGCTTGATTTCCGTTCATTCTTACAAATATACAGAATTTTTAAGCACTTTAGCTGCGACGGACATCATCTGATACAACAAAATCTTATCTTTGCATGCATGAATCCTATCGCGCTCCGACTCATCATACAAGAACCCATGACGGCGACGACGGATCTCCTGATCGCAGCGGTTTCTTTCTATGCCTGGTTCCGGCTGCGGCGGAAATGGCCTTCGCCCCGCTCCCACGAGCAGCTTTATCTGCTTTTTTTCCTGATCATGGGCATCAGCACCATATTCGGCGCATTCCTGAACCACGCCTTCGCCTACTTCTTTCCGCCAGGCAATTACAATCTGCTGCCGAACTGGCTCACCAATGTCCTGTCGGTGTGCTGCTATCCGCTGGCCATCGCCGGACGCGCCGACCAGCTGCGGCCGCTACCGTCCCGAAAGATCTGGGTAACGGCCACCCTTGTCGAAACAATAGTAGTTCTCGCTCTGACGCTGTGGAAACGGTCGTATCTCTTCGGTGAAATCCATATCGCCATCTGCCTGTACCTGTTCTCCCTCCCCCTGCTCATCCGCCTCTGGAAAGACGGCCACAGGCAGGAGGCCCGTCTGGCCATCATCGCCATCGCCCTGATGTCGTTCATCCCGGTCATCCTGGTCACGCATTTCCATATCGGATCTTTCATGATTGATTTCGACATCAGCCACGTGATCATCGCCGTCGCGATGTATCTTTACTACAGGGGCGGACTGCTCTGGCGTTCCGGGAGCAAAAACGAATAATGAGCGCGGAAAAGCCGTATCTTTGCGGCATGAAACGAATCATCCTCCTCATATTGGTACCTGCCCTGCTCGCCACGACGGCCTGCCAGCGGGAAATCCCCATTTCCGATATTTTCGTCGACCCTACGTCCAAGACCCTCTTCGTTGGAGAAAGTTTTGAGCTGCATATCCAGTACATCCCGGAAGACGCTACGAATACGGACGAGATTGAAGTTTACAGTACCAACGACAACATCGCGACCTATTCCAACGGAACGGTGACAGCGAAAAACGCCGGCACGGCCGCCATCACTGCCAGCTGTGGCAACTCGTTAGACCAGTGCCGGATCAAGGTCTATCAATACTCCCTGAAGAAAGGCGGAAAGTCCTATGGCATCGACTATGCCGATGGCTATGCTTCCACGATGGGAGAGTCGAGCATCCAGGCCGTAGAAATCTTCCTGATACACAACGATCCGAACGGCATCACCCAGAATCTCGAGTTCTGGATGCGGGCCAGTCAGTTCGGTAAGGACGTCGACTTTACCAAGGATCCGGGAGATGCGTTCGTCAGCGTCTTCATGAACAACAATGAAGACGGCTACACCGTCTATATGGGCGATGACGGTGAACCACGCATCAAGACAGCCGACTGGTCCGACACCGACGCAACGCTCAAACACGGCATCCTGCACGTAGACCAGGGCACGTCCAACCAATATAAAATCCACGTGGACTTTGAGCTTTCCAACGGCTACAGCTTCGGCACCGACTGGGAAGGCTACGTCAACATGAAGGTCGACTGATCCCTTTCCGGAAACCGGAACGCTATAGTAGCGGAACCCTTACGACATTAATATCCTCTTTGTTGACGGAAAGGGCTATCCAGATAGCATCGTCCCGGACCAGGGCCTTGGGATAGTTGTAGCCCGGCGTCTTGTATTTTCCTTTTTGCCTTTGAGGCGGAAGGTCTTGTTCACCGGCCAGGAGACGAAGATCGTCGAAGTGACGGCCGTCCTCCGAAAAACCGATGACGAGCATCCTCCGGGACTTGTTCCCGGTGGGATTGCCCACGAAGAAGACACGGCCGTCCGAGAGCGTTCCGGCGCACTGCTTCGACCTGGAGTCCGGGATATCCGTCTTTTGCGGAGGACTCCAGCTCAGGCCCCTGTCTTCAGAGATGCTGGCGAGCTTGACGAACGAACTCTTCTGGTCCCTGAAATGCATGACCAGTGTCCCGTTCCGGCACTCATACTGGCTGGGCTCCAACGGCAGCCCTTCTCCTTGCGGAAAAAGGGCCTTCCGCCAGCCCCGGACTCCAGAAGGATCATCCGTGAAAACGGGATTCACCTGATAACCCGGCCGGAAATGCACGGCGCCCACCATCCTTCCCTCCCGCAGCGTGAGCGGGTCCTGTTCGAAGATGCCATCCACGGCCGTTCCGTCCGCCATGCGTACGCGCCGCCGCTCGCGCCAATGTTTTCCGTCACGGGTCGAAACGTACCATGCCTCCCCGCCGCGGCTCCTGTCCTTTGAACTGATCAGATTCAGCAGGGCGACCAGGGAGTCTCCACGCTGGATCCAGCCGCCGGGCGAGACGAAAAAGCTGTCTGCCGGTGCCGCCAGTCGCTTCGGCCGGCTCCATTTTCTCCCGTCCCGGCTCCGGGCGTAAAGAATTTCCGTATCGGGCGCATCTTCATCGCGGACGGAGTGTTGCCACATGCAGTAGTAGTGTCCCTTGAAGTGCGTCAGGACAGCATTGTTGGCATAGCCTTCCTGCCGGCTGACGCGAATGAATTCCACGCCCGGGCAAGCGGGTAAACCCTGGTAGCGAAGCTGTGCAAAATACTGCAGGATCTTCTCCTGTTCCCGGAGACCGCAGTGATGGCCCCCTTCAAAGAATTCCGTGCGGAGAAGGTCTCCGGCACCCGCTTCCGCATAAAGTGCATGCATCCGGTCAAAGGCCTCCTGCGTAGCATCGGCGGGAAACAGTTTGTCCGTTTTCCCACTCAGGAAAAGGAAAGGCTTGGGGCGAAGCCATCGGGCAATGTCGGGAAAATCGCAGCTGTCGCGCAGTGCGGGAATCATCATCGAATAGTCGGATGCCGTCGGCGGGTCGGCCTGCGTGCGCTTGAGCGTCATCCAGCAAAGGGCCACACCTGTACGAACCTGATCGCAGAAAGCAGCCAGCATCCAGGCCCGGTGGGCGCCCATCGACCAGCCGAAGCAGCCGATCCGGCCTTCATCCACGCAAGGAAGCGCAGCCAGTAAACGGGCGGCTGCCGCATCCTCATTCAAGGTCTGTTCAGCCCAGACGATTCCCTTCCTGGCCAGGCTGTCGTACACGGCCCGCTGCCCCTCATAAACAGCCTGCTTGACGGCACGAAGACTGTCCGGAGGCTCACTGCCGAACTGCATCCGGCTCCAGTGCTGGCAAAGCGCCGTGCTGCGGGAACCCCAGTACAAGGCATCTGGCACGATGACCGCATACCCTTCGGCTGCCAGCCGGTCGGCCAGGTAAACGCCGTCGAAACCGGCGTCCACCCACTCTTGAGCGGAGGCCCGGATATAGGCTGGCGCGGAAGCCGGCGGGCGTACGAGTTTCTCCTTGCCGATGTCGAAACGGGCCCCATGGTCGTGCAGCAACACCAGTCCCGGACAGGGGTTTTCCACGGACGCCCCATCAGGAATCAGCAGATAGGACAGCACGCGTTCCGGTCCGATGGCTTTGTATTCGATGAGCTGACAGACATAGCCATCCCGCTGCTCCTCCGCCAGCACCCGGGTATGGGGTTCCACGGGTGCTTTCAGCTGGAGCGGACGTGCCGCCATGAGCAGGAACAGGCAGGGCGGCAGTAATATCCAGGCTATCGACCTTCTGTTCATTTCATGACAAACAGCAGGTCGGCGCCGTCTTTGATGTCTTCGTACCGCAGCGTAGTTCCTTTGAGCCTTTGTCCGTTCAGGTAGACGGCTTTCACAAGAACATGCTCCGGGGTCCAGTTCTGTGTCCGGACGGTCAGCGTGCCTCCGTCGGACAGGCTGAGTTTGACGCCGGGCAAGCAGGGCGAGCCCAGTTCATATTCATTGCTCCCTGGGCATAAAGGATAGAATCCCAGGCAGTTGAAGATGTACCAGGCGCTCATCTGGCCGCAGTCGTCGTTACCGCTCAGGGCATCGGGCCGATTGCCGTAGAAATGGTCGGCCACGTAACGCACCCATTTCTGGCACTCCTGCGGCTTGCCGAGCTTATTATAGAGATAAAGTACATGGTGGCAGGGCTCGTTGCCGTGCCAGTAGCCGCCGATACGGCCCCAGATGTCGTGCGCACCAGGGATGTCGTCGCTCATCTCGATGGTGAACATGTTGTCGAGGCGGTCGCACAGGAACTTCTTGCCGGCAATGGCCATGTAATCTTCGAAGGCATGCGGCACCGTCCAGGTATACTGCAGGGTAAAGCCTTCGGTGATATCACCCCAGCCGTTGTCGGAACCCGGGCCTTCGTAGGCGATGTCGGAGAAAGGTGTCCGCCAGTTGCCCCTGGAGTCGCGTCCGCGCATGTATTTCGTTTCGGGATCGATCAAGTTGCGGTAATTCTGGCTGCGGCGGAGGAAGAATTCGTAGTCTTCCATGTGGCCCAGCATTTTGGCAACCTGGGCGATGCACCAGTCGTCGTAGGCGTATTCCAGGGTCTTGGAAACGGATTCCATCTCCTTGTCGAAGGGTACGTAGCCCAGCTCCGTGTATTCCGGGAGGCAGTCGTAATGCGGGTTGGTTGCCGTGGTCTTCATGGCCTGGAAGGCGCGCTCGTAGTCAAATCCCTGCACCCCCTTGGCCATCATGTCGGCCAGGACGGAGACGGCATGGTAGCCGATCATGCACCAGGTCTCGCCGCCATAGAACGACCAGATCGGCAGCATGTGTTCGGCACTCTTGTCGTAGTGCTCGAGCATGGAATTGGCCAGGTCGGCCTGCAGGGGCTTGTTGACCAGATTCAGCAGCGGATGGAAAGCACGGTAAGTGTCCCAGAGGGAGAAAGTGGTATAGTTCGTAAATCCTTCGGTCCTGGCAATAGTGCCGTCGTGCGCCCGGAAGCGGCCGTCGACGTCCTGAAACAGGAAAGGATGCATGGCCGTACGATAGACGCTCGTATAGAAGGTTTCTTTCTGGTTCTGGGTACAGGAGGGATCCAGCTCATAGCGCGCGAGTTCCGCCTCCCACAGGGCTTCAGCTTCAGCACGGACTGTGTCGAAATCCTTGCCGTCCAGCTCGCTGAGGTTCCGGAGCGCTCCGTCGATGCCTGTGGCGGAGACGGCCACCTTCACGTTGAGCTGCTGCCCTTCTTTCGTGGGGAAGCGCAGGCAGACTTTCAGGCCGGTACCCCAGGTTTCGCGGCTGCTGCGGAAGCGGCTGGTGTTGTAGATGACGGGCTTCCCTTCCTTGTAGATCATGAAATCCTTGACGGGCTCTTCGAAGCGGGCTGCGAAGAACACATGTCGGTCGGGATTCCAGCCGTTAACGATCTTGCTGCCGACGAGGGTGTATTCGTCGACCCAGCGCACAGTCGACCACACACATTTCCAGAGCAGCGTATGGTTCAGGTCGATGGTCAGGCGAGAGGTATCGCAGGCAGGATAGGTAAAACGGAGGATGCCGCTGCGGGCAGCCGCCGTCATCTCGGCCTTGATGCCGTTGTCCTGCAACTTCACGGCGTAATAGCCGGGGCTGGCACATTCGGCATCGTGGCTGAAGCGGGACGGCCCGTCACCGGGCGTGAAGAGGAAGTCTCCCAGGTCAGGGATGCCGGTGCCGCTCAGGTGTGTCAGGCTGAAACCCAGGATGGCGGGATGCGTGTACTTGTAGCCGGCGGCCGTATCGTAGTCATCGACATCGGTGTCGGGACTGATCTGGATGCCGCCGAAGGGAATCTGCGCCCCGGGGTAGACGTTGCCGAAACCGGCGGTGCCGACAAAGGGATTGACATACCGGGTAAGCTGTTGGGCAGAAATTCCCGTGGAAAGGCAGGCCAGCAATACGGCCAGGATCATCATTTTCGGTTTCATGTGACAAAGATAACGAAAAACTACGCTTTCTTTTCGCCGAGGACAGCCCAGCGGACGAAGGGGATGCGGCGGAGCACTTCGTAAATCAGCGGCGAGAGGGTGAAGACGGCCAGCGTCAGGATGACGTACATGGACCACGGAGGCAGCTGGGTGTGCATCTTCATCATGTAACCCAGGCTGGCGATCACAAGATAGTGGACGATGTAGAGACCGAAGCTGGAGCGGGTCATGTAGCCGGCAAAGGCCGAGGTCCTGTTGAAGCACGACTTGAACCAGGCCATCATCGCCAGACAGGTGAGCCAGCCATAAAGACAGTTGAACGGACTGCACAGATACTGCGGCGTGGTATTGTCCTGACCGAAGGTCGTGACGATCAACACCACGCCGGCTGCCACGGCACAGGCCAGGAGCGGAATCCAGGCCTTGTCCAGTTTCTCATGGATCGCATCGTGTGCAAATACGAAATAGCCCATCAGGAAAGGCACCAGGTAGAAGATCGGTTTGTAAAGATTATATAATCCGTCCGGGCTCTCCGGCCTGGGATTCCGGATCAGTGTCTGCTCCCCCAGCCAGAACAACACGCCCAGCAGGACGATCCAGACAAGTCCGGCTTTTCCGCCGAAAACACGGCCGCACCAGGCATAGAAACGATTCTTGCCATCCAGCCCGCGCACGAGCAGCAGGATCAGGGAGAAGAGCCACAGGTCCTGGATGAACCAGAGCGGACCTATGCCGCTGACAGCCCAGAGGAAATACCGGGCCACGCCTGGCATGGCGTCGAAGGCACCGGTCTTTGCCGCAACGGCCGTATTGAAGTAACCCGTCATCCATTGGAACACAAAGAGGCCGATGGTCGAAGGAACCAGCAGCTTCCGCGTACGGGCCTTGAGCCATTCCTTGCCGGAATGCCGATCCAGGGCATAACGGGCACTCATGCCGGCCAGCAGGAAGAGCAGCGGCATGAACCACGGATAGAGGATGTACATGACGACATCCTGGTACTGCTTGTACTCGGGATAGGTGCCGAAACCACCGATGCCGCCAAAGACGCCCTTGTTGTTGTAGAAATAGATAACGTGGTAGAACAGCACCAGGAGCACGGTCACCCAGCGCAAATTGTCGATCCAGTGCTTTCTCATTGGGAGAGGCCCTCCATGGCCTGGTCGATGGCGTTCTGGAAGATTTCCGTCTTGAGGAGCGCCAGGCCCCGCTGGTCTCCCAAAACGATCAGGGCGTCGCCCGGCTTGATATCGTAGAGCTTGCGGGCATCGCGCGGAATCACGACCTGCCCTTTGTCTCCCACCTTCACGACACCGAAGATGTATTTGCCGTCTTTCTCTTGCATAATTGTAGGAATAGTTAGAAATTTCCCACAAATTTAACGACATTTTGCTGATTCAGCAAAAAAACATATCTTTATATGTTCGTACGGAAAAGAAAAACCAAAAAATACTGACCATCATGAAAAAGAATCTGACTGCCATCGTCATCACGGCGCTGACGCTCGTCGTGGCGGCATCGTGTTCGCCCCGCGAAGAAGAATGGGTGAAAGTACAGGGAAACAAATTCGTCGATCCCCAGGGGAACGAACTGATTTTCCGCGGCCTCTGCCTCGCGGATCCCGTGAAGCTGGTCCGCGACGGACAGTGGAACGAACGCATTTTCGCCGAAGCGGCCGACTGGGGCGCGAACGTGGTCCGTTTCGCCGTTCATCCGACCAACCTCAATGAAATGGGCTGGGACGAAACTTTCCAGGCGATGGACCAGGGCATCGAATGGGCCAGGAAATACGGCCTTTATGTCATTATGGACTGGCACTCGATCGGCAACCTCAAGGAAGAAAAGTTCATGCTTCCCATGTACAACACCACGCAGGAAGAGACCTTCCGGTTCTGGCGCACTGCAGCCCAACGCTACAAGGATGAACCCACCGTCGCGCTATACGAACTGTTCAACGAACCGACCATAACGGCAGAAGGTGTTGGAGACTGCACCTGGCCGGAGTGGAAAGCGCTGCAGGAGCAGATCATCGACACGGTCCGCGCCTACAACCCCCATGCCGTCTGCCTGTGCGCAGGCTTCAACTGGGCCTATGACCTGACGCCGGTTGCCAGCGCGCCCATCGCCCGTGAGAACGTAGCTTACGTATGCCATCCCTACCCCATGAAACGCGACCAGCCGTGGGAAGAGCAGTGGGAGCTGGATTTCGGCTATGTGGCCGACACATGGCCGGTAATCTGCACGGAGATCGGATTCTGCCTGGCAGACGAGCCGGGGGCCCACATTCCGGTCATGTCGACGGAAGTCTATGGCGAGCACATCACCAAGTACTTCGAGCAGAAAGGCATCTCCTTTACGGTATGGTGCTTCGACCCCGACTGGGCGCCGATGCTCATCAGCGACTGGAATTTCACCCCCACCACACAGGGCAGGTTCTTCAAGGAATATCTGCAGCTTAGAAAGTAATCTCGGCCAGTCTGTCCTCGAGCTTGCTGCCGCGAAGGCCGCGGGCGACGATGATTCCGTTGGGGTCGATCAGCAGGTTGTCCGGGATGGCATTGACGGAATAGGCTTCGGCAGCCGCATTGTTCCAGTACTTGAGGTCCGACAGGTGGATCCAAGGCATTTCCCAATCGGTGATGGCTTTCACCCAGGGTTCCTTTTCCTTGTCGAAAGAAATACCCACGATCTCAAAGCCCTTGTCGTGATACTTCTTGTAGGCCGCGACCACATTGGGCATCTCGGCCTTGCAGGGACCGCACCAGGAGGCCCAGAAGTCGACCAGGACCCACTTGCCTTGTCCCACATACTCGCTCAGCTTGTGCAGTTTCCCGTCGGGACCAGCCTCCTCCAGGTCCACGAACTTCTTGCCGATAAAGGCGGTCTTGGCAGCTTCCGCCTCATCTTCCTGGGCAGAGGCCTCATCGAACTGGCGTTTGAGGGATATGGCATAGGGATGCTGCGTGAAAGGAGCACCAGAATCCATCAGTTCATCGAACTTCTCCTTTCCGGCAAGAGCGGGAACATTGCTCAGGAACACGACCGGGATCAGGTTATCCATATTCTCTTCAATCATAGAGACATAAGCATCGCCATACGCTTCGATCCTGGCCTGATAATCCGTGATGAACTCCGCCTCGCGAGCTTCCTGCTCATCCTTGGGAAGGGCCAGGTACGCTTGGATGAAACGGTTGAACTCCGCATACGCAGCGCCGTCCCGCTTGTCGCATTCTGACAGCTTCGTATTGAGAGCGGAACCGGTAAAGGTGCTGTCGGCCAAGTTAATCTGGACAGGCTTTCCGTCGTTGAAGAGCGGGAAACGCCACTCCCATCCGTCAATTTGTACGGAAAGGAGGGCATCTTTGGCGGCCTTTCCCTTCATGGTGAAAGAGCCATTGGCAATGACGGCGCTGTCGATGGGCGCGTCCGTCAATCTGTCGACCAGATATACCTTCGTCCCGTCGACCGGAGCGTTCTTGGCGGATACGTCATACTTGGCTTCGTCCCCGTTGCAGGAGAGTGCGCATGCAGCGGCAACCGCCAGCATAAAGATTGATAACTTTCTCATATTCACTTGTTTTTAGTTCTTTTCACCTTGTTCAAGGGCCTGCTGCAACCGGACACTCCGCTCATTCCTGTCGGAAGATGACTCCTCGGTATCTTCGCTCATCTTGCTTTGTGTGGACTCCATCAGTTTTTCCTTTTGCAGGCTGAATACTTCCAGATCTTCATCCGTCACTTTCATCAGTTGCTTACAATTCTCGAAGTCTACTTTCATCGAACGGAGAAAAGCTTCGCTGTAAAAAATGAAACTGGGCGTATTGAGATCCCGCAGGGTCTCGAGAAAAAGTAAATTATTAGACTGATTCTGAAAGTCTTCTATGACAATGGCCTTATAATTCTCACGCAAATCGTAAAACGATGAAACGGCCTCCACGAAGAGAATGTTGCCTATGGTCCGGATGGTTTCGATATTGGACCGGAATATGGTTTCGGTCGTCATGGAATAACGGGCCATCGGTATTCTCGACGCCATCCCTATATAGCTTTGGGAGAGTTTGTCGGGATGGGCCACTACATCCACCTGGATTTCAAAGAAATCTTTCAGATCCTCGTCGATCTGCTCGATGTCTTTCAGCGACTCGCGCATGTCGTACATGACCATCAGCACCATCTCCCGTTTCTCGGCATTCAGCTTCCGATGTTCGATGACGGCCGAAGTACCGAAGGTCAGCATGATGGAGAAGGTCGTGGCGGCCAGTGTCAAAAGGAAACTCTTCCAGGACGATGATTTGCGTTCGGCTTTCATAAATGACATACTGTGATAATCTGCTGCAAAGGTAATGATTTTGTGGAGTTTTCATGAATGAATTCCTTACCTTCCAGGGATTGTGCTCGGCGTCAAGGGGCCTAAGCCCCTCTCCCGAGGAGAGGGGTTTGGGGAGAGGGTAACGTAGGAAAGCTATTATCGAAACCGGTTCGAATCCCTTACTTTACGCGAAAAGCGTCTGCCCTGCAGACGCTTTGAAGCGGAAGGTGAGGGATTCGAACCCCCGGGACGTTGCCGCCCAACAGTTTTCAAGACTGCCGCCATCGACCACTCGGCCAACCTTCCTGTATGCGGCGCAAAATTAAGAATTATTTTCTGAATTCTCTTTCTTTTCCGACTTCGCAAAAAACTTCCACTGGAAGAGCAGCAGATAGATGGCGCCGCAGGTGATGCAGCTGTCGGCAATGTTGAAGATCGGACGGAAGAAGATGACATGGCGGCCGCCCCAGATGGGAAAATGGGCCGGCAGGGTCGTGTCAATGATCGGGAAATAGAGCATGTCCACCACCTTGCCGAAGAAGAGCGGCGCATAATCGAAGATCACACCGTAGAAAATGGAATCGATCTCGTTGCCGATGGCGCCGCAGAGAATGGCCCCCAGGCCGAAAAGGACGCCATTGGGCGTATCCGGCCGCTTGAGCAACTTGCAAAGATACACGATGATCACGACGATCAACGCCAGCCGGCACAGGCTGAGTGCCAGCTTGCCGAACCCTTCGCCGAACTGCAGGCCGAAAGCCATGCCGTTGTTTTCGATAAAGAGGATCTGGAACCAGTCTCCCGCCACATGGATGCTCTGGCCGATGGTCATGTTGGTTTTGACCAGGACCTTGACGACCTGATCGATGACCAGCAGCAGAAGCACGAACAGCGTGACCCGTGTGCCTTTCGAGATTTTCATCGACGGCCTAACGCTTGTTTTTCGCTTCCACGCTGAGGGTAGCGTGCGGGACCAGACGCAGACGCTCCTTGGGGATCAATTTACCCGTCTCGCGGCAGATGCCGTAGGTCTTGTTCTCGATGCGGATGAGCGCCGCCTCCAGGTTCTGGATGAACTTGTACTGACGGGCCGCAAGCTGGCTCGCCTCTTCCTTTGCCTGGGAAGCGGATCCTTCCTCGAGGACCTTGAACGACGGAGACGTGTCTTCCGTGTCGTTGCTGCTGCTGTGGTCGATTTGCGACTGCAGCATCTGGTAGTCCTTGCGGGCCTTCGCCAGCTTCTGGAGAATCAGTTCCTTGAACTCCTGCAACTCCTCATCGCTGTAGCGGACCTTCTCAACGGTCTCTTCTTTCTTCTCTTCCATCACTATCGTGGTTTAAATTAAATTCAAATATAACCAATTTATTTCAATCTCACAATACCTATCATGAGCGTGCCGTCTTCCCATTCCACCTCGGCTGCATCTTCGGGGTGCGGGGCAAAGCGGATGCTGCGGGCCAGGGTCTGGGCGCTGACATAGTTGCCGAAGTGCGCCAGAGCCGCTTCCAGGGCCGCATTGTTCTCGATCACCACATCGATGCGGTCGGTGACTTCAAAGCCGGAACTCTTGCGCAGATTCTGGATGCGGTTGACCAGCTCGCGAGCCAGGCCTTCCTCCCGGAGCATCGGGGATATCTCGGCGTCAAGCGCGATGGTCAGAGGGCCTTGCGTAGCGACGAGCCAGCCCTGAACGTCTTCCGAAGAGATCTGGTAGTCGCCCGGATTGAGGACCACATCGCCGCCGGGGAGTGCCAGCGTATAGGCGCCTTCTGTCTCGGCGCTCTGGATGGCCGAGATGGTCGGCTGGTCGAGCGTGGCGAAGGCGGCGGCAATCTCTTTCATGCGGGGGCCGTAGACTTTGCCGAGGGTCTTGAAATTGGGCTTGATCTTCTTGGTGATGAGGCCGTCGGTATTCTCTACGAAATCCATCTCCTTCACGTTGACTTCAGCCAGGATCAGGTCCTTGACAGCGCTGAGCTGGGCGCGCACCTTGTCGGAAATCACAGGCACCAGCATCCTGGGCAGCGGCTGACGCACCGGAATCTTCACTTTCTTGCGGAGGGCCAGGACCATCGAGGTGGCGTCCTGCGAGAGGCGGATGCGCTCTTCCAGATCGGCATCGATGTGGGCCGGATCGGACACGGGCATCTGCACGAAGTGGACGGAGCATCCTTCCGTAGGATGAACAGGAGCAATCAGGTCGAGGTAGAGGCGTTCGGCGAAGAACGGTGCGATCGGTGCCATGAGCACGGATACGTCGAGGAGGCAGGTGTAGAGGGTCTGGTAGGCGGACTGCTTGTCGGCAGTCATCTCGCCGGCCCAGTAGCGCTTGCGGTTCAGATGGACGTACCAGTTGGAGAGGTCATCGCAGACGAAGCTCTCGATCAGGCGGCCGGCAGTCTTGATGTCGTAGTCTTCATAGGCGGCGCGGACGTCGCGGATGAGGGAATTGAGGCGGGAAATAATCCACCGATCGATCTCGGGGAGAGATTCCGGGTCAAGCCCGGAATGACGATTTATTCCGTCATGCCGGACTTGATCCGGCATCTCAGGATTCCAGCCGTCGATGTTGGCATACAATGCGAAGAATGCATACGTATTGTATAAGGTGCCGAAGAACTTGCGGCGCACTTCTTCGACGCCGTTTTCGTCGAACTTGAGGTTGTCCCAGGGCTCGGCATTGGTGAGCATGTACCAGCGCAGGGCATCGGCTCCGTAGGTGTCGAGGGCCTTGAAGGGATCGACCGCGTTGCCCAGGCGCTTGGACATCTTGTTGCCGTTCTTGTCCAGCACGAGGCCGTTGGAGATGACGCGCTTGAACGCGGGCGTACCGCTGACCATGGTGTGGATGGCATGCAGGGTATAGAACCAGCCGCGGGTCTGGTCGACGCCTTCGGCGATGAAATCGGCCGTGGCGCCGAAACGCTCGGTACCCAGCTGCGCAAGGCCTTCCTGTGCATAAGGCATGGCGCCCGAATCGAACCAGACGTCGATCAGGTCGCTCTCGCGCACCATCTTGCGGCCGCTGTCGGAAACCAGGAAAATGGTATCGACGAACGGACGGTGCAGGTCGATCTCGTCATAGCCTTTTCCCTTGATCGGGTTGGCGGACATGAAACCAGCCGCTACCGCCTTGTCGATCTCGTCGCTCAGCTCCCTGACGGAGCCGATGCATTTCTCTTCCCTGCCGTCTTCCGTACGCCAGATCGGGAGCGGCGTGCCCCAGAAACGGCTGCGGCTCAGGTTCCAGTCCTGGATGTTCTCCAGCCACTGCCCGAAGCGGCCCGTGCCCGTGGAGGCAGGCTTCCAGACGATCTGCTTGTTCAAGGCGACCATCTCGTCTTTCACGGCCGTGGTCTTGATGAACCAGGAATCCAACGGATAGTACAGCACCGGCAGGTCGGTCCGCCAGCTGTGCGGATAGCTGTGGACGTGCTTCTGCACTTTGAAGGCGCGGCCGTCAGCCTTCATCATCACGCAGAGGTCGATGTCGAGGGTCCCCTCTTCCTCCACGTGCTCGAAATACTGCTTGTAGCCCGCTTTCACATAGCGGCCGGCATATTCTTTATAGGAAGGATCCACGTTGTTCTTCACATAGTCAGGATCCAGGTCTTCGAGGCGGCAGAAGCGGCCCTGGCGGTCCACCTGGGCCTGCGGATTGCCGTCCAGGTCGACCGGCATGACGGCGCCGATACCGGCGGCAGCGGCGACACGCTTGTCGTCGGCGCCGAAGGTCGGCGCGATGTGGACGATGCCCGTACCGTCTTCCGTAGTCACATAGTCGCCCGGAATCACGCGGAAGGCGTCGCCATCGGGCTTGAACCAGGGAATCAGCTGTCGGTAGCGGATGCCCACCAGTTCACTGCCCTTGAACGTGCCGTCCAGCACTTCGAAGGGAATCTTCGTCTTGGGATTGAACCACGTGTCCACCAGGTCCCTGGCCACGATATAGACGGCCTCGGCACCAGTATAGGGATTGGCGCTTTTCACGCGGACGTAGTCGATGTTCGGGCCCACGCAGAGTGCGGTATTCGAGGGCAGGGTCCACGGCGTGGTGGTCCAGGCCAGGATATAGAGCGGCAGTCTGTCCACGAAAAACTTTTCGGACGCGGCGTCGCGGATGACGGCGAACTGCACGGTGGCAGTGGTATCGGAAACGTCCTTGTAGCAACCGGGCTGGTTCAGCTCATGGGAGCTCAGGCCCGTACCGTCGGTCGGCGAATAGGGCTGGATGGTGTAGCCCTTGTAGAGCAGGCCTTTGTTGTAGATATCCTTCAACAGATACCACAGCGTTTCGATATAGCGGTTGTCGTAGGTGATGTAGGGGTTGTCCATGTCCACCCAGTAGCCGATGCGGTCGGTCAGGTTGGCCCATTCCTTCGTGTATTTCATCACCTCGGTGCGGCAGGTGGCGTTGTACTCCGCCACGGAAATCTTCGTGCCGATGTCGGCCTTCGTGATGCCGAGTTTCTTTTCGACGCCCAGCTCGACCGGAAGTCCGTGGGTATCCCAGCCGGCCTTGCGCTCCACGTGGTAGCCGGTCTGCGTCTTGTAGCGGCAGACCGCGTCCTTGATGGAACGGGCCATCACATGGTGGATACCCGGCATGCCGTTGGCGGAAGGGGGTCCTTCAAAGAAAATGAAATCGGGAGATCCTTCGCTCATTTTCAGGACATTCCGGAACGTATTCTCTTTTTCCCACTTTTCGCGGATCTCATTGCCCGTGGCCACGAGGTCCAGTTTCTTGTACTCGGCGAAACGCATATCGTTGAACGGTTGTTACATTTTGAATTTGCAAAGATACGATAATTCACTAATTTTGGCCACCGAAAGAAAAAATCAATACCATGGGTATCGTCGACATCGTCATCCTGTGCTGTTTCCTGCCGGCACTCTACTTCGGCGCCAAGAATGGACTTGTCAAGCAACTGGTCGCCCTGGCCGTCATCTATTTCGGCATCCGTCTCTCGCTCCGCTTCTCCGTACCTGTCTCCAACTGGGTCCTGGAGCACGTCGAAATGTCCGAATTCTGGGCGAAAGCCATTTCTTTCATTGTGATCTTTTTTGGATTTGCCATCGTTTTGAGCATTTTGGGCAAACTTCTCGAAAAAATAATTCAAATAACTTTGCTCGGCTGGCTCAACCGGCTCCTGGGCATCGTCGCGACCCTCTGCCTTTTCACGCTGTTACTTTCCGTCCTCGTCTTCCTGGTGGATTCGGCCAATAACATCGTGGAATTCATACCGAAAGAGAAACTGGAGGAATCCCGTTTCTACCCGGCGCTGCTGGATCTCTCACAGAAAGTTTTCCCGTTCGTCAAGGAACTTTTCCAGCAGGCGGAAATTTAAATTTTACTTTTTTCCCGGCCCTGCTGCGATTTTGCTTTTCTGCGGGCGGAAAATCGATTCCGTGCCGCAACTTTGCGTTTGGAAACTGAACCGGACGCATGGAGCGCGAAACCCGTATACAACGCTGGACCGACCAGGATGTGGCAGCACGGAATCTTCTGCCTGACATCCCTTCCTATTCTGGCTTTCTTTACGCAGTTCTGCTGATGGCAACCCTGTCGTTGTCCATCCTGTCGGTCCTCTTTTTCCAATAAACGGACGCGAGGGAGCCGTGGGCGAGATAGTCTCATGGGCGGAAGACCAGTGCGGGAGAGCTCCCTCTTTTTTTGAAACCCTCAAAGCCACGACCTGTGAAAACGGCCATCCGACAACACGACATTTCCGATTGTGCAGCTGCCTGCATCGCCTCCGTCGCGCGCCACTACGGAGAGGATATCCCCCTCTCCCTCATCCGCGAGACCTCGGGCACTTCCCAGGCAGGGACCAGCATCAAGGGCATCCTCGATTCGGCACAAGCCATCGGATTCCGCGCCACAGGCTATAAATCAGACGAAAAGGCCCTCGACAAGCTCCAGAACCTGAAGGAGCCCGTCATCCTGCACATCATCAACGACCGGGGCGACCTGCATTTCGTCGTGCTTTATGCCCTCACGTCCCGCCATGCCCGCATCATGGACCCCTCACGCGGAAAGATCATCCGCATGGACGCCGCCCGCCTGCGCGAGCAGTGGACCGGCTATCTGGTAACCCTTTCCCCAAAAACGGACAGGAGCGGGAGCTATCCGCGGCAGAAGCGGCCGGCCCTGTTCTCCTGCTTCCGGCAGATTTCCCGGAAAGATTTCTTCCTGATGCTCACCGGCTCCGTCGCCTATATCATCGCCGGCGTCTGCACCGCCCTGTTCCTGCAGCACATCATCGACCAGGTGCTGCCATCGGGCGACCGGCATGCCCTGCTGCCGGCCGGCCTGCTGATGGCCGGCGTCATGGCCTGCGCGTTGATGACCGGGTACGGACGCGTCCGCTACGCCCTGCAGACCAGCCTCCAGCTCGACAGTCACCTTATCCTTTCCTATCTTTCGCACTTGTTCCGGCTCCCCGCCGGATTCTTCACCCGACGGGGTACCGGGGAACTGCATGCACGGATCGGCGATGCCGCCAAGGTGCGGAATTTCCTTATCGAAGGCACCGACAACCTGCTGACCAGTTTCCTGATCCTGTCTGTCTCGTTTACCCTGATGTTCACCGTCCACTGGCGACTATCACTCCTCATGCTGACATTCATTCCGGTCTATCTGGTACTATACCTGATCGCCAACCGGGTGAACAAAAGGGTAAACCGGGACATTATCGAACAGTCCGCCGTATTTGAGGAACGTACGGTCGAAGGCATCGGCGCCATCCGGACGATCCGTCATTTCGGGCAAGGCGGGCGACTGTTGCAAAGCATCGAAAAAGAATATCGGATCCTGGTCCGCAGGCTCCTGTCGGGCGGTCGCTGGGCCAACGGCTTCGCCACCGCGACAGACGGCATCGCACGCCTGCTGACCCTCACCCTGCTGACCGTCGGCTCCCTGTACATCTTCGACGGCACGCTCACGGTCGGCGAACTGGTTTCGTTCTACTCCCTGACGGCCTGGTTCTCGGCCCCGCTGGGCGAACTGGTGAAGATCAACGACAACTGGACGGAAGCCCGCATCGCCTGGGAGCGGCTGGGCGACATCACAGAACTGCCACCGGAAGATACCGGTGTCGACCATTTCTCGCCGCACGCCGGAGAAGACATCCACTTCGACCACATTACTTTTTCCTACCCGGGCTGCCCCGAGTTGCTGCACGACTTCAGCCTGAGCCTGAAAGCCGGTGCCATCACGGCCATCCAGGGAGCCAGCGGCTGCGGCAAGAGCTCCCTCGCCGCCCTGCTGATGCGCGACTTTACCGTGCAGCGGGGCGTCATCCGGCTCGGGCCGCATGACATCCGGCTCTTCGACCTGGAGGAATGGCGCCGGTTCGTCTCCATCGTTCCCCAGGAAACGCAGCTGCTCAACGCCACCATCCTGGAAAACATCGCCGGTTTCGAACCGGATTCCGATATCGAACGCGTCGTCGGCCTGCTCGACCGCCTGCAGCTGGGCGACTTCATCCGCGATCTGCCCATGGGCATCTTCACCCGCATCGGGGAACGCGGCAGCACACTCTCGGGCGGCCAGCGCCAGCGCATCGCCCTGGCCCGTGCGCTATATCGCCAACCAGCCGTCCTCATCCTCGACGAAGCCACTTCCTCGCTCGACGAACAGGCCCGGCAATGCCTCCTGGCCGAAGTGGTGCATTTCCGCGACCAGGGCGGAACCGTGATGATGATCACGCACCAGCGGGACAACACGGCCATCGCCGACACGACAATACATCTTTAGAAATACGTGCGCACAGGTCAATCCCGGACACCTGAAAGGACGGGAACCATGAAAAAACTCACCTTGTATGGAAGAAAAACTGATGAACGAATGGGGTTTGAGAGCAATGACTTCTTCCGAACTCCAGCTCCGGGGCGGTGCCGAGAAGAAACTGCTGGCCACCATCCTGGAGAAGATCCGCAACCTGATCGACACGATCATGGACTACCTGCCCAACTTGTTGAAGGGCTTCAAAGACGGATTTTTAGGAATGGACAGAGACGAATCTTAGGAGGAAAAGAACATGAGAGTATTGGAAAACCAGGAAGCCGCGCTCGTGTGGGGCGGCGTTGACAAAAAAGCACAGGATGCACTCTATACCATCGGGTATGTGATCGGAATCATTGCCCGTTTCATCGGTGCGTTGTTCTTGTTCAAGAAAGACAAACCGACCGCGTAACCAGCCAACCGGGTCTCTCCCCGGAGAGACCCTCTTGCTTTCTGCCATGAAACGAACCGTCTTGCTATTGCTCTTCGGAACCCTCTTCACCCAGCTCCAGGCCCAGGAGGCCTGGCCGCTCGAGCGCTGCATCCAGTATGCCCTGGAACACAACCTCGACCTGCGCGCCAAACAGCTCGATGTCGCCGCCAGGCAGACCGAGCTCACGCAGAAACGGCTGGCATGGCTGCCCCAGATCTCAGCGCAGCTTGCCCACGACTGGAACTGGGGGCGCAGCGTGGACATGCAGGAGCTGGTCATTGTCCGCAATGCCCTGACACAGGCCACCGGCGCTTCGGTCGGTGCCTCGATTCCGGTCTTCAGCGGCGGCCTGCTGACCCACCAGCACCTGGCAGCCCGCAAGGCCGTGGAAGTGGCCAGCTTTGAGGCCCAGGACCTGCGCACAGCTTTGGAAACCGATGTGACCCGGGCCTATCTGGAACTGATGCTGGCCAAGCAGATCCATGCCTACGCACGCGAAAGCCACGCCACCATCCTGCAGCAGCGCGAGCGGACCGAACACCTGGTGGAGGCCGGCGGCCAGCCCAAAAGTGCCCTGAACGAGATGGAGGCACAGGTAGCCGCCGAAAAAGCAACCCTGGTGGCTGCCGAATGCAGGGTCCGGACGGCCACCCTCTCGCTGACACGTCTGATGAACTTCCCGGGCGACACGGCCTTTGCAACCGGGGAGCACTTCGGTCCCGACAGCGTGGCGGTCCAGGTCCCTGTGCTGACCAGCTGTCAGACAGAAGCCTGGCTGCTGCGGGACCCGCGCATCCGAAGCGCCAAGGCCCGCATCGCACAACTGCGATACGACGAAAAGGCCGTCAGGAGCCGCTTCTTCCCCACCCTGACCGCCTCTGCCGCATACGGCACCTTCTACAGCAGCACGAACGAAGAGCCCTTCCGGACCCAGCTGGACGAAAACCGGAACCCTTCGGTCGGGCTGCGGCTCACCATCCCGATCTTCGATAGCTGGCAAGCCGCCAGCCAGCTGAAAAAGAGCCGGCTGGCCCTGGAAACGGCCCGGCTGACGGCCGAGAAAATCCAGACGCAGGTGCTCGAAGAAATCCGCAGCGCCGGCATCGAAGCAGAAAACTGCCTGCAGCAATACCTGTCGTCAGAAGAGACACTGCTGGCCATGCAGAGCCTGCTCGAAATCACAGAAGCCAAATACAACCTGGGAGCCGCCACGGCACTCGACTATATCGTGGCCCGCAACAACCGCCTGAAAGCCGTCTCGGACTTCCTGCAAGCCAAATGGCAATACATCTTCCAGTTACAGCTGCTCGAACGCTACAGGCCATGAAAATACTGACAAAGCTACCCCGGAAGAAACGACGGTGGCTGGCCGCGGGGGCGGTGCTGCTGCTGGTATTGCTCTTGCGTCCCGGCAAGTCCGGACGCCTGGAAGTCACGGCGCAGACGCCCGAACACGCCACCCTCGTCGAATCGGTCCCCGCATCGGGCATCATCCGCCCCGTGGTGGAAGTCCGGATCACGCCCGACGTATCGGGCGAAATCGTGGATATCTATGCCAAAGAGGGCGACCTGGTCAAGGCCGGCGACCTGATCCTGCGCATCCGGCCGGACCTGTACCTGTCACAGGTCGACCGGGCCAGCGCGTCGCTGGGAACGCTCCGCGCCCAATACACCCGCCAGCGGGCGGAGGCGCACCAGGCCCGGACCAACTGCGAACGGACCCAGCTGCTCTTCGAACAGGGTGCCGTTTCCACGGCGGAGCTCCAACATGCGAAGACCGAGCTGGAAATTGCCCAAAGCAGCCTGAAAGCCGCCGAATACGCTGTTCGCAGCGGGGAGGCCCAGCTCAAGGAAGCCCGGGAGAACCTGCTCAAGACCAGCTTGTACGCGCCCATGGACGGAATCATCTCCCAGATGGATGTGGAAAAAGGGGAAAGAGTGGTCGGCACCAGCCAGATGAGCGGGACTGAACTCTTCCGCATCGCTGATTTCAGCCGTATGGAAGTAACTGTCGAAGTCGGTGAGAGCGACGTGGTCCGCATTGAAAACGGCGACAGCGTCCGGGTCGAGATCGACGCCTATCCCTACCGTAGCTTCCGCGGAAAGGTGGTTCAGATTGCGAATTCTGCAAAAGTTGCTAACTTTGGCGTCCGGATAGAGCTGCTGCCCGATTCGGTGAAGGTGCTGCCCGGCATGTCCGCTGCCGTCACCATCCTGACAGACCGCCGGGACTCCTGCCTGGTCCTCCCTGTCGGTTCGGTCTTTACCCGCAACCGGGAAAGTTGCGTATGGGTGGCCGGACCTGGTGACGCCGCCCGTCTGCGACACGTCATCACCGGCATCCAGGAAAGGGACCGGATTGAAATCCGGGAAGGCCTCGAGGAAGCGGAACGCGTGGTCACGGGACCGCCGGAAGCCATCTCACAAGCCATCAGCGAAGGGCGCAAGCTGAAATTGTCCGCAAAAAGGCATTGACTATGAACGAACGAATCCTGATGATTGAAACCAGCACCGAGTGCTGCTCCGTGGCCCTGTCGGAAGGCGGGCGGATCCTGGCCTCCCGGATCGACGAAACGCCCCGGATGCAGTCGTCCATGCTGGCGCCTTATATCGTGGAAGTACTTGAGGAAGCCGGCCTGCGCGCCGCTGATCTCGATGCCGTGGCCGTCAGCGAAGGCCCTGGCTCCTACACCGGTCTCCGGGTCGGCGTCTCGACCGCCAAAGGCATCTGCTTCGGTGCCGGCCTTCCCCTCATCGGGGTCGATACCCTGCAGATTCTCGCCTGCCAGGCCCTCCCCGTCATCCCGGGCTTGATCCGGGATCTCCACCGCATCATTTCTTTTCTCGATGCCCGCCGCATGGAAGTCTATGCCGCTACTTTCGATGCCGAAGGCCGCAAGTGCAGTGATACCGCCGCCGTCATCCTGGACGAAACAAGCTACCAGGAAGAGCTGGCGGCCGGACCCGTGCTCTTCATCGGCACAGGCGTAGAAAAGTTCCAGGCCATCTGCCAACATCCCAACGCCCGTTTCCAGCCCTGCTTCCCACTGGCCACCGCCATGCTGAAACCTGCGCTGGCAGCCCTGCAAAAAAAAGAGTTCAAAGACGTTGCGTACTTTGAACCCTTCTATCTGAAAGATTTCGCTCCCGGCGTGAGCAAGCACGCCATCCTCTGAGCTACAGGCTTTTCCGGATCAGCGCTTCGAGCGCATCCTTGTCGAAGACATCCGTTCCCACGATATCGCCGGAACGGTCGAAGACAAACATCGTCGGAATCTTGGTCACATTGTAGGAGATCACGGCCGGCGACTGGACACCGAGGCCGTCGTTGACGTTGATCCAGGGCAGGCCCTGGCTGCTGACGGTGGCAGCCCAGCTGGGCTTGTCGACGTCAAGGCTGACCTGATAGATTTCCAGCCCCCTGTCGTGGTATTTCTGATAGATATCCATCAGGTCCACGTTGAACATCTTGTGTTCGGTCTGTCCCACGTTCCAGAAGGAGAGGATCAGCACCTTGCCCTTCTGGTCGGAGAGCATCTGCGTCTCGCCGTCCATGTCGGGCATCACCAGGTCGGGGAAGCTGATAACATCCACGTCGCCGAAACGGGAGGAGAATTCCAGTTCACGCTGACGGGCATCGACCGCGTCACGCAAGGCCAGCACATATTCCGATTTCGGATAGACCAGCGTGAGGGAATCGAGCGTATTCTTGAACAGCACGGCATCGGTCTGCTGGCCGAACACAGGCAGGTCGTCCGAGAATTTCTGGAACAGGACCACGGCGGAAGTGATAGACTTGGGATGCGTCACGACATACTTGATGGCCTGCCGCTTGTAATCGACATAGCACTTGCTCAGCCGGGTATTCACCTCATGGATCTCAGCCTCAGGTGTGTCGTCGTTGACGGTTTCCGATATGGCAGCCATCTCGGCGGCCGCTTCGGAAAAGGCGGAGTTGACCTCCTGGAACAAAGTGGATTCTTCGGAACCCGTGATGGTGAACTGGCCGGAGGCGGGCACGGTAATGGTTACCTTGTCGGAAGGACGCAGGATCATCGAGGCCACCGGACTGCCGCCCAGATAGATGTAGTAGAAATACGGATCGTTGCCGGTCAGCTTCACTTTGTAGTTAAAGCGTCCTGAAGCGTCGGTCTTGATGGTGTCGACCACTGCCAGGCGGTTGTAGTTGAGTTTCTGGAGCACCACGGAAGAATCCTTGGCATTCTCGATGGTGGCGCTGATCTGCGCGACCGGGGTTTTGTCGCAGGCGGCCAGCAGGCCCAGTGCGGCAAAGAAGAGGAGGATACGTTTCATGGTCAGGCTCACTGGGCTTGGAAGGCGGCGGCGATCGACGCGGCGATGGCGGCGAACTGCTCAGGCTTGAGTTGTTTCTTTTCTTTGCGGAAATCCATGTCACCCTCGGTCTGGAGCGGTACCAGATGGATATGGGCGTGAGGAACTTCCATGCCAAGCACGGCGACGCCCACCCGCTTGCACGGGACGGCGGCCTTGACAGCCCTGGCCACCTTGGCAGCGAACTGCCAGAGTCCGGCATAGGTCTCTTCGTCCAGGTCAAAGATGTAGTCGACCTCTTTCTTGGGAATGACAAGGGTATGTCCTTCCATCAGCGGATTGATGTCGAGGAAGGCGTAGTAGCGGTCATCCTCGGCTACTTTCCAGGAAGGGATCTCGCCCGCGACGATGCGGCTGAAAATGGATGCCATGGCTAGATGGAGATTTCGAGAATTTCAAACTTGATGGTGCCGGACGGCACGGTGACTTCGACCACGTCGCCCTTGTGGTGGCCCATCAGGGCCTTGCCGATCGGTGTGGTCATGGCCAGCTTGCCTTGCAGGATGTTGGCCTCGCTTTCGCCCACAAAAGTGTACGAAACGGTCGCGCCGTTGCCCAGATTCTTCAACTTGACCTTCGTCAGCATCTGGACCGTATCGGTGTTGATCTTCGATTCGTCGATGACCTTGGCGTTGGCGATCAGGTCCTGCATCTTGCTGATCTTCAGCTCGAGCATGCCCTGCGCTTCGCGCGCCGCATCGTATTCCGCATTCTCCGACAGGTCACCCTTGTCGCGCGCTTCGGCGATGGCTCTGGAAATGACAGGACGCTCGGCAATCATGGCTGCCAGCTCTTCCCGCAATTTGTCGAGCCCTTCTTGAGTAACGTAATGTGCTTCTCCCATTTTAAAAACAGTTAAAAAGAAAAGAATCCCATCCTTGTGGGACCCTTTCAACGTTCATTATTTCTGCAAATATACAAATAATTTTATACAACCACAATTTCACCAGCCTTTTTGCAGTCGACGAACAATTGTTCCTTGAGCTGTTCCAGCGAATCGAAACGCCGCTCTTCGCGGAGCCGCGCACAGAATTCGATATCAAGGTCCAGCCCGTAGATCTCCTGGTCGAAGCCGAGGATGTGCGTCTCGATGGTCCGGGCGCCACCTGCACCCACGGTAGGCCGCAAGCCGATGTTGCAAACGCCCTTGTAGGTCTGGCCCAGCACCCTGGTGCGGACGGCATACACGCCGTCGGCCGGAACAAGTTTCAGGGGCTCATAGAGCTGCATGTTGGCGGTTGGAAAGCCGATCGTGCGTCCGATGCGGTTGCCCGCCACCACCACGCCGTGCAGGCCATAACGATAGCCCAGCATTTTGTTGGCAAGCGCCACATCGCCCGCGAAGAGCGCGCGACGGATCTGCGTGGAACTCACCACGACATCCAGCCCTTCAGAAAACGCCTCAACCCGTACCGGCGTCAAGCCGCAGTGCGTCACGGTCTCCATCATCTCATCGGTCGAAGCAAAGGCATCGTGGCCCAGCCGGTGGTCATAACCCAGCACCAGCGCCGTCACGCCCAGCCGGCCGGCCAGATACTCCTTGATAAAGGATTCGGCGGAAAGCCGGCTGAAGTCACGGTCGAAGGGCAGCACCTCGAAACGGTCCACCCCGTACGACAGGCAGCGCGCCCGCTTCTCCTGCAAGGTGGACAGAAGGCGCAAGCGATCGGCGTCCTGCTGCAGGACACTGCGCGGATGCGGCCAGAAAGTGACCAGCAGGCTCTCCTCCCCCCGCTCACGGGCGACGGCGCACAACCGGTCGATCACTTGCTTGTGTCCCAGATGTACGCCGTCGAAAAAGCCGGTCGCCGCTACAGCCATTTCACCAATTCAAAGTCCTGACGGTGCGGCAGGTCGGGATTCTTGGCGAAGATGCGGGCGGCCGTTTCGTAGGTACCCGAAATCTCCGGCATCACCTCAGCGCAGTACGAAGCGACGCCCACGTCAGAACTCTTGAGCTTGAACGGATAGACACCCACGATGTGGTGTTCGCCCTTGGCATTGACTTCGGTGAGCAGGATTTCGGCGCCGAGGTCTTCCGGATCGAGGTCGCCGATTGAGAGCACGAGTTCAGCATTGTACGACTGTCCCAGCATGAAGGAGGAATGCGCGATGGACGGGCGCGTGAACGAGACGACCTCGATATGCGGCCACTCGCGGCGGACCCGTTTCTTCCAGAAAGCGATCTCCCGGGCCAGGGCGTAGTCATCGGCCAGCAGCCGGTCGACCCGTTCCTTCAGCGGCTCGTAATACTGTTTGCAGTAGTCCGACATCATCCGGTTGGTGGTGAAGTTGCAGGCTACCAGCGCCACGGTATTCTTGATGGTTTCGATCCAGGTCTTGGAAATGCCGAAGTTATCCTTGTCGTAGAAGCTCGGCACGATCTCGGTCTCCAAGATGTTGTAGATGGTGGAGGAATCGAGGTCATCCTGGAAGGACTGGTTGTCGTAGGTCCGCTCCATCTTGAGGGCCCAGCCGGCACCCGGCTTGTAGCCTTCCACCCACCAGCCGTCGAGCACGGAGAAGTGCATGACACCGTTCATCACGGCCTTCTCGCCGCTGGTGCCTGAAGCTTCCTGCGGACGGGTCGGGTTGTTCATCCACACGTCCACGCCCTGCACGAGCAGCTTGGCGATCGTGATGTCGTAGTTGGGCACGAACACGATCTTGCCCAGGAACTGCGGCATCTTCGAGATGTCGATGATCCGTTTGATCAGGTCCTGGCCGGCCTTGTCGGCGGGGTGCGCCTTGCCGGCGAAGAGGAACTGAACGGGATGCTGCGGGTTGTTGACGATGTCGTTCAGGCGTTCGAGGTTGCTGAAGAGCAGCGTGGCGCGCTTGTAGGTGGCGAAGCGGCGGGCGAAGCCGATGGTCAGGATATCGTCGCGAAGGGTCTTGCGGATCTTCACGATCTCGTGCGGCGAATAATGGTTCGTCAGCGAGGTGTCGGCAATCATCTCCTTCACCCGGTCGATCAGGCGCTTGCGCAACGTCTGGCGGATGCGCCAGATTTTCTCGTCGGGCACTTCGTAAATGCCTTCGAAGCAACGCTTGTCGTAGTGATGCGTCTTGAATTCCTTGCCGAACACCTTCTCATGGACTTCCTTCCATTCGGGAGCCGTCCAGGTCGGATAGTGGACACCGTTGGTAACGGAACTCACGTTGAGTTCTTCCGGCAGGTAGCCGGGCCACATCGGCGCGAAAATCCGCTGGCTCACGCGGCCGTGGAGCCAGCTCACGCCGTTGATTTCCTGCGACAGGTTGGCCGCCAGGAAACTCATGGAGAATTTCTCGTTCGGATCGTCCACATGGAGCTTGCCCAGGCTCATGAACGTACGCCAGTCAATCTTCATGCGCTCCGGATAGTGCGAAATGTATACGCGCAGCAGGTCTTCCGTGAAGGCGTCGTGGCCCGCGGGGACCGGAGTATGCGTCGTGAAGAGCGAGGAGGCACGCACCACTTCCAATGCTTCCGGATACGAGAGGTTGTCGTTCTGGATGAATTCGCGCAGACGCTCAAAACCGTTGAAGGCGGCATGGCCTTCATTGCAGTGGTACACGTCGGCGTCGAGGCCAAGGGCACGCAGGGCGCGGACACCGCCCACACCCAGCAGGAGCTCCTGTTTGAGACGGTTCTCCCAGTTGCCGCCATAAAGCTGGTGCGTCACCTCGCGGTCTTCGGGCAGGTTGTCTTCATAGTCGGTATCGAGCAGATAGAGGTCGGTACGGCCCACCTCCACGCGCCAGATACGGGCATTGAGATTACGGCCCGGGAAGGCGACGCTGATCGTCAGCCAGTTGCCATGTCCGTCACGCACGGGAGAAGCCGGAATCTTGGTGAAATCCTGCGGGGTATAGTCGGCGATCTGGTCGCCGTAGGCGGAAAGCCGCTGGGTGAAATAGCCGTGGCGGTACAGCAGGCCGATGGCGGTCATGTTGACCTTCATGTCGGAGGCTTCCTTCAGGTAGTCGCCGGCCAGGATGCCGAGGCCACCGGAATAGATCTTGAGCGAAGTGTCGATGCCGTATTCCATGCAGAAGTACGCGACGCGCGCGCCCTTGCGGGAATCTTTCTCTGCCATATAGGCGGAGAATTCAGAATAAACGGCATCGAGACGGGCCAGGAAGGCATCATCCTTTTCGAGCTTGCGATAGAGCTTGAGCGGTATCTTGTCGAGAAGCAGGAGCGGGTTGCCGCCCACCTGCTTCCAGAGCAGCGGGTCGATGTCGCGGAAAAGCGTGATAGCCGGCTCGTTCCAGCACCACCAGAGGTTCTTGGCCAGGGCGTCGAGGTGTTTCAGGCGCTCGGGCAGCTCACGGCTGACGAACACGCTGTTCCACACAGGTCGGTTGGACGTGTAGAGGTCGTATTCGTGCGGTTCGTCGTCAGGCACTTCGGTAAACTCGCCGCGGACGGCCTGCACCTTGTCGATGGCCTTGGTATAGGCTTCTTCGTAATAGACGATGTTGTTGCGCCACAAGGCGATCTCGGAGACTTTCTTGGCGTTCTCGCGGTAGTCTTTGCGGCCTTCGTCCGACAGTTCCGCCACTTCGCGGATGCGGTCGACGACGCGGTCGGCCACTTCACTGTAGTTGGCGTCGTTGCGATAGATGACGGTGATGCCCGGATGCGGTTCTTCGCAATGGTCTTTCACCCACTGGCCGAAACCGGCAAGCGAAGTGGTCGTGGTCGGCACGCTGAAGGCCAGCGATTCGAGCGGGGTGTAGCCCCACGGCTCGTAATACGAAGGGAAGACCGTCAGGTCCATGCCGATCAGCAGATCATAGTAACGCATGTTGAACACGCCGTCGTCGCCGTTCAGGTAGGTAGGAACGAAGAACACGTCCACCTTGGAACCGGCCTGGTTGTTCAGGTTGCGGCTGCGGAGGCTGCGCATCACGATGTCGTAGTCGTCCATCAGGTAGTGACTGGTCTGCGTGGTGTAGTTGCTGCCGTTTCCACCCAGCTTGGCGAGCAACTCCTTGTCGGGGCCGTTGTTGCCCGAGGGAACCAGGATGAAGGCCACGATACGGCGGCCCGCATAGTCATTGTTGGCCAGACGGCCCAGTGCATCGACGAAGATGTCGATGCCTTTGTTGCTGTATTCGTAGCGGCCGCCGATGGCCACCAGGATGCTGTCGGCCGGCATTGCTTCGTCCGCCATGGTCGAAGCCACTTCGAGGAGTTTCTTGCGGGCATTCTTGCGGGCCTTCTCGTAGTGCGCCGCATCGGGCGTGATGCTGTTTTCAAAGCCGTTCGGGGTGATGACGTCGCATTCGCGTCCCAGGAACTGTCGGCACTCGCGCGACGTGATGGCGCTCACCGTCGTGAAGACGTCTGCGGCCGTGGCCGTGGCCTTCTCGAGCGAATGGCGCGATACCACGCCGTATTCATGGGCGAGACGGTCGGCGTCGAGGGTTTCCAGCCCGTCGTAGAGCGGGATGTTCTTGCCGGCCACGCAGCGGCCGATGACCGTGGCGTGGGTCGTGAAGATCGTGCCGATCGGCAGGTTCGACATCTTGACGTAGAGGAGGCCGGCGCCGGTCATCCACTCGTGGAACTGGGCGACGACTTTCTCGTGCGGCTTCACGTAGTAGCGCACGAAACTCTCGATAACCTTGCCCGACGCATAGCCGAACAAGGCGGACTCCACGTAGTCCCAGTTGCCGCTGAGCGAGTCCACGCCAAATCGGTTCCAGAGTTCAGTCAGGATATCGTCCTTGCGGCCGATGAAGGTCGTGAAGTCGACCAGGATTGCCACCGGGCTGCCGGCAACATTCCAGTGGCCGATCCGCAGACGCAGTCCCTCCTTGGCAGCAGCCTGCCGCCAGGAGCGGAACAACGAAGGGTCTTCCGAGAATTCCGGGTTCTGACGGACGTCTCGCCAGACATCGGGGCCGATGTGGATATGATGGTTCTTCTTGAAAGAAGTACTGAGATACAGGGCCTTGGTGGCAATAACGGTGTGTATTCCGCCTACCTTGTTGCAAACTTCCCAACTGGTCTCAAACAGGTAGTCGGGCATCGTGTAGGACGTGTTTGCAGCGTCATTCTTTTTTATTTCCATTTTTATTCTATATTTTCCGCATTAAACTGCAAAAATACAAATAATTCCCAATTTTTGCCGTTTCTTTAGGCGGAAAATAAAAACTGCGCCGGCTGGCGCATGCCATGGACGATGGACTCTCGGGGCGAATCGTGCCGCATCCGCCTACCGGATGCCACAGAATGGCCCTCAGCGTTGCCACAACCATCCTGTGTCCGGGAAACTGCTATTTTTGCCCGTATCGTGGCCACAGAATGCCACCCCGCCCCGCCAGCGTCATTCTATGGCCGGATTCTCTTATTGCCCTGCTTGATGGATCTCGTAGACAGCGGTAACTTGTTTAATTATAAATCTTTAAAACCTATCGGAGAATTTTTCTCCGGGCACTAGTGGAATAGTTCTACTATTCATATTGCTTCAGACATCGTTTAACGTATCCTTTTGAATCGCATACCTTTATACCAGATGTAGCGCTTATTGAAAAGGACACGCTCATTAATAGGAGTATAATAATAAATATCGAAGTTAACGGGCTGAACGAGGGATATTCGAAAGAGGTTGCTATTCGTATCAGACACGATATAGTTACTACTAGACACATTAGCCTGTAATGGAAAAGGAACTATAGTGGTATCTCCATCTGGCAATGCAAGATAGGCTGCCACTGAGAAGTCTTCAACTATAATTTTATGATCCAATTGTACGCTATTATCTGAAAACCAGTAATCAAACCCATTAACCCTCAATTTCCATTTTGTATGGGGAATCAAGTTAATATCGAGTATAAATGTCGTAGTCGTATCTGCAGAAACTTCCTCAAAAACAGTAATGGGGATATTATGAACATCCGATAAACCACTTACTACTTGAATTTCATTTGATTTTTCTCCAGCATACCATTTTCCATTTGAAACTTTTCTATGAAAACCAGCAGAGTAATTGTAGGTATACATGCTATCCTTATCAAAACGAAACCAATGCTCATATGGAAACAAAGTTTGCTGACCATAACGTGTATTTAGTCAAGCCTGCTAAACCCCTATCCCGCGACAATCGCGAGACGAGAGCGCTCACAGGCATATTGGTTTTCGTGTTCAAAAATCGTATTCTCAAGGCATCTGACCAGCGTCTTCAGCCAGGAGACAAATAAGGAGGCAGCATGTTTGTTCATCCAGTGCCTCATGTTGTATGCTGCAGCAGCCATCAGCGTGTTGATAGCATCACCGCGTGTCCCTTTCAGGAAGTTCCGGATCATCCGGTGGTCGGATTTCAGGTGGCCGATCACCGGCTCGATGCCGGCTCGCTTGCTGAACTTCTTCCTTGCTTTCCGTTTCTGGTAGTAACTCTGCCCGGGCTTCCCGCTCGACGGGATGCTGATCTCCGTGGCACCCACCCATTTCCTTCCACGATAGCCGCGGTCGGTAACCGCCTCTGAGGGAGTGTAACCTGTCAACCGGCTGATCTGGTCCAGATGAGCAGGCAGCGTATGTCCGTCATACGGGTTCCCCGTAAACGCCAAGGCGCTTACGATCAGGCCACTGCTAGAGATGCATTCCACCTCCGGCTCATGCAGGCTGTAAATCTTATTCGTATCGCTTCGCTCCTGGTTAATCACCCGCATGAACAACGACAACTCCTTTCCGTAGGACGACAGCTGGTGCTCGTTCATCTTCCGTGTGATATCGTTCACCATCGCCCGCGCTATCGTCCGCATGCGCTTCACGGCTTTCTTCCCCTCCTTCATCCGCGTCGGATGGTTCATGAAACGGACCTTCAGTTTCAGCGCCTTCAACTCACGCGTGTATGTCCGACGGAGTTCGATGGCTTCTCTTCTCGACATGTCCAGGACCTTCGCGATGATCTTCCGGTACAGCTTAGCGTCCGTCGGGAACGTGATGTTCTTCTCCTGCACCGTGCTGTCGATCATCACCGACTTCATCTCCTTCGCCGTGAT
>JAEETO010000017.1 GCA_016290385.1 Bacteroidales bacterium
TCTTGTCGAGGTCGCCGGCCAGGCAGACCTTGAACAGGTAGAGCGGATAGATATCCATCGGAAGCATCTTGCCGTAGACGTCGTTCATCAGGAACGGGCGTTCGCCGCCGTTCTCGTTGGTGTCCATGTAGTATTTCTTGCGGCGCATGAAGGCCGGATAGGAACGCGACACGGAGAACTTCCTGCTGCGGAGCGGGTTCATCCAGCCGAACATCTCGTAATAGTTACCTTCCTTAAGCAGGCTTACCTGGTTGTGGTAGAAGCCCAGGAAGCCTTCGCGGCCGACAGTCTCGCCCGTGAGGACGTCACCGCTGATCACTCGGATGTCACCCGAGGCGAAGAAAGCGGAGAGCTGTTGCATGCTGACACCGGCGGGCACTTCGGCATACGCCGGCTTGACGGCGGCCGGACCGGCCACGGCGATGATGCGGCGGGTGTCGTACTCGCCCTTGAGCATGAAGCGGCCGATGACGGCCACCAGGTGAAGGTCGACCGTCCAAACCACTTCGCCCTTGTTGATGGGGCTGATGTGGTTGATCTGCACGCCGACGTTACCGGCCGGGTGCGGACCCGAGAACTGGTGCATGACCACGCCGGTCAGCTTGTGGAACTCACTGCCGGAGAACTGTTCGGCAGGCAGGGAGAGATGGACGCCGCCACGGGTCAGACGGCCCAGGGCATCGATGCCGGCCTGGATGGCGGCGACATCACCCTTGAGGGCGAATTCGGGATCGGCACCCAGAGGAGCCGTGTTCATCCCGGAAATGAAAATGGCTTTGGGCTCTGCTTCAGGATCGGCGATGGTGCCGAAGGGACGCTGTTTGATGCAGGGCCACAGACCGCACTGCAGCAGCAGTTCGGTCATGCCTTTCTTGTCGAGGGAAGCGGCCTTGGGCACGTCGACCTTGACCGACTCATTCTTCCCGTCGGCTTTGATCCGGACTTCGAGGAGTTTGCGCTTGTCACCGCGGATCACCGCATCGACCTGGCCGCTGACCGGCGAGCAGAACACCATCGTGGTGTACTTTTTGTCGGCAAAGAGCGGCGTGCCGGCCTTGACGCTGTCTCCCTCCTTCACCAGGAGCCGGGGTACCAGCCCGCGGAAATCGGTCGGTTTGACAGCCACCAGATCCGGAGCGACGCGTGCAGTCACCTCACAAAGGGCTTTCCCCGCAATCGGGAGATCCAGGCCCTTTTTCAATCTGATTTGATCTGACATGAAATTATCTGGTTAATAGTAAATATTTTACAATAGTCCGGCAAAGTTACCTATAAATTGTCACTAAAAAAAGTATATTTTTGCACTATGATGGACAATTCGAAAACAGACCTGTTTGAAGGGTTGAACAGCGCGCAGAAAGCGGCTGTCTTGTGTACGGAAGGGCCCTCGCTCATCATTGCGGGCGCCGGTTCCGGGAAGACGAGGGTGCTGACCTGCCGGGTCGCACACATTCTGGAGGGAGACTGCAGGCCTGGCGAGGTACTGGCCCTGACTTTCACCAAAAAAGCTGCCGGAGAGATGAAGGAGCGCGTAGCGCTGCTGGTGGGTGATCGGAAGGCACGCTGGATCCAGATGGGCACGTTCCATTCGATCTTCATCCGTTTCCTGCGGGAATATGCCGCCCTGCTCGGCTACCCACAGAATTTCACCATTTACGACCAGACCGATTCACGCAGTGTCATCAAGCAGTGCGTCAAGGAATTGGAACTGGACGACAAGACGTACAAGCCTGCCACGGTGCAAAGCGTCATCTCGATGGCCAAGAACAACCTGATCACCGTCGCCGCCTACCGGAACAACCCCGAACTGACGGAAAGCGACCGCGCCGCCCGCCGGCCCCGCACCGCCGACATCTACGAGCGCTACCAGCAGAAATGCCTGACGGCCGGCGCCATGGATTTCGATGACATCCTGCTCAACATGAACATCCTGCTCCGACATTTCCCCGAGGCCCGCGACAGTATCGCCTCCCGCTTCCGCTACATCCTCGTGGACGAGTACCAGGATACGAACCATGCACAGTATTCGATCCTGCGCCAGCTGGCCGAACCGCACCACAACATCTGCGTGGTGGGCGATGACGCGCAGAGCATCTACGGCTTCCGCGGCGCCCGCATCGAGAACATCCTCCGTTTCAAGAAAGACTATCCCGAAGCCAGGGAATTCAAGCTCGAGCAGAACTACCGCTCCACGCAGACCATCGTGGCCGCCGCCAACAGCCTGATCGCCCACAACGAGCAGCGCCTTCGCAAGGAGTGCTTCTCCACCGCCGGCGCCGGCGAGAAGATCGGTGTCATCAAGGCTTACACCGAAAGCGAAGAAGCCCATCTGATCGCCTCGTCGATCGTAGAGCGCATCTATAGCGACAAGGCCTCTTACGACGCCTTCGCCATCCTCTACCGCACCAACGCCCAGAGCCGGGCGCTCGAGGAAGCGCTGCGCAAACGCAACCTCCCTTTCCGCATCTACGGCGGACATTCGTTCTATGAACGGGCCGAGATCAAGGACATGCTGGCCTATTTCAAGCTCGTGGTGAATCCGCAGGACAACGAATCGTTCCGGCGCATCATCAACGTCCCGGGCCGCGGCATCGGCGACACCACCATCGACCGGCTCGCCGCCGCAGCAGCAGCCGCCGGCAGCACGCTCTACAACGCGCCTCTGCTCAAAAACGAGAAACTCTACGCCGTCGGGCTGAAAGACGCCGCCATCCGCAAGCTGCGCGAGTTCGTAACCCTGATGGAAAGCCTCATCGAGCGGGCCGAAACGGCCGACTGCTACGACCTGGCCGTGGAAATCGGCAACAAGACCGGCTACCTGGCCGCCCTGAAGGCCGACACATCGCCCGAAGGCATGGGACGCTTCGAGAACGTCGAGGAACTCTTCAACAGCATCAAGGAATTCAGCGAAGAAGAGACGGAGATGCGGACGGTCCTGTCGGAAGACGGAGAAGAACCCGTCGACACTACGGTCCGCCTGAGCGACTACCTCGAAAACATCTACCTGATGAGCGAGGTGGAGAAAGACGACAGTCAGGACCAGGAGCGCGACCAGACCAACAAGATCACGCTGATGACCGTCCACTCTGCCAAAGGCCTGGAATTTCCCTATGTCTATGTCGCCGGCATGGAAGAGAACCTCTTCCCTTCCGAGAACATGAACGGTTCGCTGAAAGAGCTGGAAGAGGAGCGGCGCCTGTTCTACGTGGCGATCACCCGCGCCGCCAAGGTCGTCACGGTATCCTATGCCCAGAACCGCCGGAAATGGGGCAGCGAGACTTCCAACCGGCCTTCGCGCTTCCTGAAAGAGATTGACCGGAAGTACTATGCCGTCGAGCCGGACTCCTGGCAGGACCGCTACGATCCCTTCCCCCAGACGCGCTTCAAGGCCTCCGATTTCCAGACTTACCGGCAGCCGCGCGAGAGCTACCCGCGGAGCAGCCAGCCCGTCCGCCCGGCAGCACCGGTCCAGCCCCGGACGGCCCGGCCCATCCCCGCGACGCCCACGGCACCAGCCCATACACCCTCGTCCGGATTCGCCCCATCGCCTGTCGCTGCCCTGCAGGTCGGGCAGCGCGTCGAACACGATCGTTTCGGTTATGGAAAAATCCTATCGCTGGAAGGCGACGGCCCCAACAGAAAGGCTGTTGTCGCCTTCGACAACAGCGGACAAAAAACACTTCTGCTAAAATTTGCTAAACTTCGCATAGTCTAGCCTATGAAACATCCGGAAAACGGCATAGGTTTTGCAATTTTTTGCCTCGAAGTTTTTCATAGTTTAAGTTTAAGTTTAGGTTAGTAGGAGGGCTCATTCCCGGCAGGAATGCGCCCTCTGAAATTTATGCCTGCATCCTGATGCGACGTGAAGACGGCAACAGAGAATTGGTGCGGTTGCCGAGGTTTTTGACGAAACCGAGGCCAAGGCCCTGATAGGTCAGCAGAAGATAGCCACGGGGGGCTTCCGGCAGGACGAGGGATTCTTTCGACAGAAACTTCAGGGCGTCCTCGCGTGAGACTTCGACGATTTCGTAGGACAAGCCTTCCAGCGGGACGCGCTCGACAGCCAGGGCGTAGTCGGCCTCGGGGACGAGGTCGCGGCCTTTGCGGGTGGCGACAGCCGTGCCGGAAGCGATGACCCGCAGCGTCTTCTCGAGCTGCGGCAGCGCCGCCGCCAGCGGCTCGCTCAGCTGTTTGACCATTTCCTTTCTTTCAAGCTGTTTCATCGGCTGTCCCCCTTCCGCAAAAGCGCGGCGAAAAAGCCTTCTCCCCGGTCTTCTCCCGGATAGAAGTGCCGCATGTCCAGGCATTCTGCGCCCAGTTCGCGGCAGATCCAATCTACGTTGTCTTCGTCTTCCTGCCGGTTGAACGTGCAGGTCGAATAGATCAGGAAACCGCCGGTCTTGAGCGACGGCCAGAAATCCGCCAGGATCCGCCGCTGCCGCGCCGCACAGAGAGCAACGTTGGCAGGCGACCATTCTGCCACGGCCCTTTCATCCTTACGGAACATGCCTTCCCCCGAGCAGGGCGCATCGACGACAGCGATGTCGAAAAAGTCGCGCAGACTGCCGAAGGCGGCCGGATCGGACTGCGTGACGGCGACGTTGGAGAGGCCCCAGCGGGCCACGTTCTCCGCCAGGACCGTGGCGCGCGAAGGAACTACCTCGTTGGCCACCATCAGGGACGTATCGTCCAGGTGTGACAGCAGTTGCGTAGTCTTTCCGCCCGGCGCCGCACACAGGTCCAGGACCCGTAAGGTCTCCTTTCCCAGCATCGCCTTCGCCCGCTCGAACAAATTCCCGACATACATAGACGAAGCCTCCTGCACATAGTAGGCGCCCGCGTGAAACAGCGGGTCGAGCGTAAATGAGGGCCTGTCGTTCAGATAGAAAGCCTCCTCCGAAGCCCAGGGAACCGGATCGCCGGCCAGGGTGCCGAAATGCGCACGCAGAGCAGGAAGCATCAGCTTGCGCGGATTCACGCGCACCGACACCGCGGGCTCTCCTGCCATCGCCGAAAGCACCTGCTCAGCCCGCTCCGGGCCAAGAGAATCGCGCATTTCGTTGATAAATTCCGCAGGAAACATTAATTTTGCCATCGCTTATATTCATACAAAGGTAGCAAAAAATGCAGAACGTCTATTTCGAGCGCGAACGCATCTGCGTCGATGACGCCAGTTTCGCGGAATTCTGTTCCAACTTCGTGGAAGTACCCGCCGGCGGCGGACTGGTCCGCAACCGGGATGGAAAATACCTGCTTATCTACCGGCATGGCCTCTGGGACCTGCCCAAAGGCAAGCAGGAGCCGGGCGAGTCAATCGAGACCTGCGCCTTGCGCGAGGTCGAAGAAGAGACCGGACTCCACAATCTCCAGCTCGGCGAACGCATCTGCATCACCCACCACACCTATCATCTGTTCGGTGAAAAAATCCTCAAGCATACATATTGGTATGCCATGTACGACGACCGCGAAGAGCCGCTCCTCCCTCAGCTGGAAGAAGACATCTCACGGGCGGAATGGGTAGAAAAAGAGCGCCTTCCGGAATATCTGGAAGGCACCTATCCCTCGATCGTCGAAGTATTCGTCAGCGCAGGTCTGTTATGATGGTGTCTTCCCCGAAGAGTTCGGGGTCGATGATGAAGAAAGTGCCCGACCAGGGCTCTTTCTGTATCTTCATATCCGTCAGGGTAATCGTGTAGTTTTCGTAATCGATGACGGCTTTGTCGCCGGTCGCCTTGTTGATGGAGATATCCTTCAGGAAGGAAACGTCGTTCTTCTCGATCACCAGCTCATCGCTTTTCGGCGAATAGATCCAGCGGTCCTTGCCGTTGCACCAGACCTGCAGCCATTCCGTCTCCAACCGGTAGCAGTCGTCCTGCACATAGCCCTTCCCCGAAGCGACGGTCTTTTCCGTAGTTTTGTCGACCATCGTGAACTGGCATGAAAAGCGCTGCTGGGCACCGGCTGCGGTGCAGAGCAGAAGGGTCAGAAGGAAAAAGAGGCGTTTCATGACTCAATCATTTTCAAATATGATTGAGTGATTCCAAAATTCGGTCCAAAGTGTCGAGATCGGTTACCAAAACGGCGCGGGCCTTGCTGCCTTCCTGCGGACCGACGATACCGGCTGCCTCCAGCTGGTCCATGATGCGGCCCGCGCGGGCATAGCCCACGTTGAGCTTGCGCTGCAGCATCGAGGTGGAACCCTGCTGGTACTGGACCACCATGCGGGCGCATTCTTCGAAGAGCTGGTCCCGCTTGTGCAGGTCGATGTCGCCCATGCCGCCGGCATCTTCGTCGTTGGGATCCACGTATTCCGGCAGCTCGAAAGGTCCGGGATAGCCCCGCTGGTTGCTGATGAAGCGAACGATATTGAGGATCTCAGGGGTGTCGACCAGGGCGCACTGCACACGGGTCAGGTCGTGGCCCGGATAGACCACCAGCATGTCGCCGCGGCCGATGAGGCGGTTGGCGCCCGGCGCGTCGATGATGACCTTGGAGTCGGTGCCGGTGTTGACCTTGAAGGCCACCCGCGAGTTGAAGTTGGCCTTGATGGAGCCGGTGATGATGTTGACGGTCGGCCGCTGGGTGGCGATGATCAGATGGATGCCCACGGCGCGGGCCTTCTGCGCCAGGCGGGCGATCGGGTTTTCGATCTCGCGGCCCGCCGTCATCAGCAGGTCGCCGAACTCGTCGATGATCACCACGATGTAAGGCAGGAACTTGTGTCCCTTGAGGGGATTGAGCTGCCGGTTCAGGAACTTGGCATTATACTCCTTGAGCTGGCGCACGTCGGCCTTCTTGAGCAGTTCGTAGCGGGCGTCCATCTCGATGC
This sequence comes from Bacteroidales bacterium, assembly GCA_016290385.1. GTDB lineage: Bacteria > Bacteroidota > Bacteroidia > Bacteroidales > UBA932 > Cacconaster. The sequence continues at coordinate 6,830 of JAEETO010000017.1, forward strand.
AGAGGGAGTTCAGCGTATTGGCCACTTTCTTGGTATCGGTGATGATGGCCTCTTCAGCATCGGGGAGCATGGCCAGGTAATGCCGGTCGAGCTTTTCGTAGAGGGAGAACTCCACTTTCTTCGGGTCCACCATCACGAGTTTCATCTCCGCGGGATGCTTGGCATAGAGCAGCGAAGTGATCATCACGTTCAGACCCACCGACTTACCCTGGCCCGTGGCGCCGGCCACCAGCAGGTGCGGCATCTTGGCCAGGTCGAGGAAGAAGGGTTCGTTGGTGACGGTGATGCCGATGGCCATGGGGAGCTCCATTTTCTGGGAGGCTTCCTGATACTGCTGGCAGCCCAGCACGGATTTGAGGGCCACTACGCTGGGTTTCACATTGGCCACCTCGATGCCCACGGAGTCGAGCAGGGTAACTACACGGACGCCCTTGGCACCCAGTGAGATGGCGATATCCTCCTCGAGGTTGCGCACCTGGGCGACCTTGATGCCGTCGTCGAGCTGGATCTTGTAGAGCGTGACGGTCGGGCCCATCTTGGCGGTGATGCCCTTTACCCGGATCTTATAGCTGTTGAGCGCATTGACGATGCGCTGCTTGTTGTTCTCAAGTTCTTCGCGCGAGACCTCGTACCACATGTCCTTGTAGTCGTTGAGCAGCGACATGGGCGGCAGTTTGTACTTGGGCAGGTCGAGGCGCGGGTCGTAGCGCTCGCGCCATTGCTCGTCGGAGAGGCCCTGCACGATCTCGTTCTCGCTTTTCTCGACGACGATCTGCACTTTGTCCGCAGGGTTTTCTTCTATCTCCGGCTTCGTTTCCTCCGTCGCATCTCCGGCCCCGGTCCCATCTCCAGCATTCTCCTCAGTATCTGTCTCCTCCTCATCCGTCTTCTTCTTTTCCGGCTCGTCGTCCGCACCGGTAAAATCGAGCCAGTCGTCGGTCGGGTCGGTATCGGCCTCTTCGGCACCTTCCACTACCAGGCCGTGGACACCGTCCGTCTCGGAATCGTCTTCCCCATCTTCATCTCCTTCAGGAACATCGTTATCATCTCCCGTCTTCTTCTCGCGGTGAGAGATCCCGTAAAGCAAGTCATCGAACCAGAAGGCGACCTTGGGGGTCAGCAGGCAGGCGTACAGGAATAAGACCAGCACCAGCACGCAGGCAGCGCCGGCCTTTCCCAGCATCGAACAAAGCCAGCGGCTCGCATAATGCCCATAAGAGCCCCCTGCCCCATTGCCGAGCATCGCGTCGTAAGGCGTAAAACTGAAGACATAGGCCAGTACCACGGAGAAGATCAACGCACCGAAAGCACAAAGCAGGAAGACACGCAACAAGTTGACGTCGCGCAGCCGGAAACAATACACGGCAATGGCCGCCAGGAATACAGGCAGGGCCAGCGCGCCAAGCCCGAACAATTTCGAAATCAGGAAATCAGCCCAGATGAAGCCAATCTTTCCCCCGGCATTTTCGGCCGTCACCTCGGTGGTGAACATGCGGCTGTCGAAGGCCAGGCTCTGGTCGGAAGTCCATGTGAAGACATACGAAAGCAGGGCGACCAGCGTATAGAGCGCCAGGACGCTGAACAAGACGCCCAGCGAGATGCGGATCATCCTGCGGCGGTTGTCGGTCAGGATGGGCGTGGCAGGAGCGGCAGGCTTGCGAGCGGGCGCAGTCGCTTTCTTCCTGGGGTTTGCGGTCTTCTTCGGCTTCTTGGACTTCTTGTCTGCCATGGTTATTTCTTCCGTTTCCAGTTACGGTTCTTCTTGTTGTTGCCGCCAAAGTTGCCGCCATTCTGGCTGCCCACGCTGATGCCCGGGCGGGCAAAGTTGGCATTCTGGGAAATAGCGCCGAGATGGATGTCTTCCGGCACTTTGAGCTTGCCGTCGGAAAGACGCTCGATATCGGCGAAAATGGTCTCCTCGGAAACGTTGTCCTTGTTCCAGATGAGATATTGCTGGCGCATGTAGAGGGCCAGCGTGCGGATCATCTCTTTCTTGAGATCGTCGTCCTCGCGGTCGGCGATCAGGTTGATCATGTTCTCGATGTTGCGGCCATAGCAGGCTGCCCTGACAGGCTTCTCGGGAAGCTTGATCACGTCGGGACGTTCTTCGAACTGCTGGGGCGTCGGTGCAGGATACGGCGCGTCGATGTCGAGGTCGAAGCCGCCGATCACCTGGGCATGGTCCCAGAGTTTATGCTTATAGTCGTTCAGTTCGCGGATCTGGGGATTGAGGATGCCCATTACCTGCACGACGGCCCGCATCTGCTCGCTGCGTTTCTCCTTGTCTTCGATGGCTTTCACCTGTTCGATCATCTTCTGCACGTGCCGGCCGTATTCAGGAAGGACCAGTTTCTCTCGCTGTGTATTGTAATCCATAAAGCGGTTTTACCTTAATTTAACTTACAAAGATACTCTATTAATTTTTATCTTTGTACAAATTTTTGTGGACAGATGAAGAAAGTATTGGTTACCGGCGCCTTCGGGCAACTCGGCACGGAACTCCGGCTGCTGACAGAAGGACGTTCTGATTTCGTTTTCACCGACATCCGTTCCGACGAGCAGGTACGCGGGCTCGACATCTGTGACCGGAAGGCCGTCGACCGGATGATCGTCGAAGAGAACGTCGGGGTCATCATCAACTGTGCCGCCTACACCAACGTGAACGCCGCCGAAACCGACACTGCGTTATGCCAGCTTATCAACGCCACGGGCCCCGGCGTGCTGGCGCGCGCCGCGCTCCGACACAATGCCGCAATCATCCACATTTCCACGGAATATGTCTTCGACGGGCGCAAGTCCACCGGTTATCGTGAAACGGACCGGCGGCATCCCCTCTCAGCCTACGGCCGGAGCAAACGGGACGGCGAAGACGCCGTGCGCAACAGCGGCTGCCGCGGGCTGGTCATCCGCACTTCCTGGCTCTACTCTCCTTTCGGGAACAACTTCGTCAAGACTATGCTGCGGCTTGGCGCCGAGCGGCCCGAAGTGGGCGTCGTCTGCGACCAGGTCGGCTCGCCGACCTACGCCCGCGACCTGGCCGAAGCCATCCTGTCGATCCTTCCCCGGATCGGCGAGCGCCACGGCGAAATCTATCATTTCACCAACGACGGGGTCTGTTCCTGGGCGGAATTTGCCGCCACGATCATGCGCGAGGCCGGGCTTCCCTGCCAGGTAAAGCCCATTACCACGGCAGAGTATCCGACCCCTGCCGTCCGCCCTGCCCATTCCACGATGTCCAAGGCCAAAATCGTCCGCGCCTTCGGCATCCGGCTCAAGCCGTGGGAAGAATCCCTCAAAGATTGTCTTAAACGTCTGTAAACTTACGCCTCTTCGTAGAACGGCGCCCGGGCGTCCTTTTCAGAGAGGATGACTTCGTCGGGGGAGATGCCCCAGTCGATGGCGAAGGCCGGGTCGTTCCAGCGATAGGAACCTTCCGATTCGGGGGCGTAGTAGTTGTCGCACTTATATTGGAAGATGGTGTCGTCTTCCAGCACCAGGAAGCCGTGAGCGAAGCCGCGCGGAATGAAGAACTGGCGCTTGTTCTCGCCGCTGAGCACCACCGTTACGTTCTTGCCGAAGGTCGGTGAGCCGGGACGGATGTCCACGGCCACGTCAAGCACGCTGCCTTGCACCACGCGCAGCAGCTTGGCCTGCGCCATGTCTCCTTTCTGGAAATGAAGGCCGCGCAGCACGCCTTTTTTCGCAGAAAGAGACTCATTATCCTGCACGAAAGACACGGGGCCAACATGTTCTTCGAAGTCACACAGGGAGAAGGATTCGAAGAAATAGCCGCGATGGTCGCCGAATACCCGTGGCTCGATGATCCATACCCCTTCGATATCAGTTTTGATGTAATTCATCGGAATCTGCTTTACGAAAGTACAAAGATACGGTTATTTTTTGTAAATTTGTAGGATTAGAAATAACTCCACACATGTATAAGATCGATTCTCACCCGATTCTGGAGATCCCGCAGGAGGATCTGCACGAATTCCTTTTCGAAGGCCGTCCCGTCCACGGGCAGAAAGGCCAGACCATTGCAGCCGCATTGCACCAGGCCGGTTTTCCGGTCCACCACCACAGTCTCAAGGACCGCAAGCGAACCATGGAGTGCGGTATCGGCAAATGCGGCGCCTGCGAGATGCTGGTCGACGGACACATCCGCCGCATCTGCATCACCAAGGTCGATGGCGTACGGGATGTCCGCCGTGTCGGGAAAGAGAGTTTCACATCGGTGGACAGCTCCACCACGCGCCTGTCCGATACCAAGAAAGTATACCGCACTGCCGTCGCCATCATCGGCGCGGGCCCGGCCGGCCTCGCTGTGCGGGAAGAGCTGAACAAGGCGGGCATCGACAATCTGGTGCTCGATAACAACGACTCCATCGGCGGCCAGTTCCAGATGCAGACCCACCAGTTCTTCTTCTTTGAAAAAGAACAGAAGTTCGGCGGAATGCGCGGCTTCGACATCGCCAGGACCCTGGCGGGCGATTCACACGAAGGCATCATGCTCAACTGCGTGGTCTGGGATATCCTCGAAGGCAAGCGTCTGGCTGTCAAGAATGTCGTCTCGCAGGAAATCTTCTACGTAGATGCTGAACAGCTCGTCGTCGCGGCAGGCGCACTGCCCTTCATGCCGGCCTTCAAGAACGACGACCTTCCGGGTGTCTTTACCGCCGCCGTGGTCCAGCGCATGATGAACAAGGAATTCACCCTGCTGGGCAAGAGCATCCTCACCGTGGGGGCCGGCAACATCGGCTACCTCACGTCCTATCAGGCCATGCAGGCGGGTGCCAAGGTCAAGGCCATCATCGAGGCCATGCCCCAGGAGGGCGGCTTCCCGGTACAGGCCAACCGGCTTCGCAGGCTCGGCGTGCCCATCATGACCGGCTACACCCTGGTTGAAGCCATCCCCAACGAAGACTGGAGCGGCGTCGTGGGCGCCATCATTGCCAAGTGTGAGAATTTCAAGGCCATCCCGGGCACGGAAGTCCGCATCGACGGCATCGACTGCATCAACATCTGCACGGGCCTGCTGCCCGACAGCCAGTTGCTACGCAAGGGCGCCGAGGTGTTCGGCCGTGCCTGCCACGGCGTGGGCGATGCAGTCCGCATCGGTGAAGGAACTTCTGCCGTGCTCCGCGGCCGGCAGTGCGCTTATGAGATCCAGCAGGAACTCGGCCGCCGCATCGACTACAATGCCTACCTGACCATTTCCAAAGAATACATCGATTCGCAGCAGCGGCCGCATCGCGTGCTCGACGAGCCGTGCAAACCCTCTCTTGAACGGCAGCGCAAAGGGGGCTTCGTCATCGCCGACTGCCTCTATGGCTTTGCCTGCAACCCTTGCTCCTTCTCCTGCAAGCAGGGCGCCATCACCAAGAGCTCCACTTCCGTCACGCCGGCCATCGACTACGACAAATGCATCGGCTGCATGGAGTGCGTGGCACACTGCCCGGGCCTGGCCATCTTCGGCTACCGTCCCGACCGTCGCGAGCTTTTCCTTCCCATCGAGTTCAATGTCGAGAAAGGCGCAGATGTTTTCCTGGTGGACGACAATGGCCGGAAAGTGGGCGAAGGCACCATCGAGCGCATCATCAAAAAACCCAACAAGACGAACGTCGCCGTAGTGAAAGCCGACAAACTTTACGATGAATCCGGCGAAGAAGCGCTGCTGGCCGCACGCGGGTTCATCGTCAAGGAGAACTATCCGGAGCCGCTCGAGATGACCCCCACTGAACTCAACGACGACTTCACCTATATCTGCCACTGCGAGGACGTGCGCCTGCGCGACCTGCTCGCCCTGCTCAAAGGGCGTACCAGCATCACCGCACAGGAACTCAAGCATATCTCCCGTCTGGGCATGGGCCCGTGCCGCGGCACCCGCTGCCTTCCCCGCGCCAAGCAGGCCCTGCGCGCCTACGGCATCGAGATCACGGGCGACTTCACGCCCCGCGGCCCCATGGCCAACCTGGTGGAGATCGGCAACGTGATCAATACCGACCGGAAGATCGAACTGATCACCAACCCGAAGTGCACCGACGTGGAAATCCGCCGCGTGGGAGCCTTCGTGGCTGGTGGCGGCATGGCCGGCACCGCCTTGTTCCGCTATCTGGCGGAAGCCGGATTCAAGCCCGTGCTGGTCAACAACGAGCATGGCAGTTCCTGGCGATGCATTGCCGGCGGCCGTCCGGCCTTCTCGCTGCCCGCCCTGGCCGACATCGCCACCCACAACCTGGAGATCTTCCGCGAAGTTCAGTCATTGCGCAACATCGACCTCAAGATGACGCGCTACGTGAACTTCGTCCACGACGAGGCCACCTATCGTTCGCTCGACGCCTCCCGCGCCTGGTCCAACGCCTATATGGTTGACAAGAAGGACTTTGCCAAAGAGATTTCGCCGTACATGAACCCTTCGCTCGACCTCTACAGCCATGCGCTCATCTCGCTCGACTGCTGGCAGGCCACACCGGGCAAGACGGTCGATACCGTGCGCCAGCTGGGCATCAAGGCCGGCGGCCAGGTGTTTGAAGATACCGAAGTCATCAACGTCGAGAAGGTCGGCGCACAGTACCGGGTCACGGTCCGCACCCGTGAGGGCCGCTATGTCCGTTACGAAACGGATGTCTTCATCAACGCCATGGGTGCCGGGGCGGAAAAGTTCGCCCGGCAGCTGGGCATCGAGACGGGGCTCTATCCGGTCCGCCACCAGGCCTTCATCACCAAGCGCCTGCCGCTGATCGGCAAGGACGGCGACTCGCTCGACATGCTCATCGACCGCCGTCACTACAAAGGCTTCTCGGCCGTCTATGGCCAGCAGCTGGCTGAGACCGGCCAGATCATCGGCTGTGCCTCGCCGGCGCAGGATGCGACCGATGCGGGCAGGAACCTGAAGGTCAATACGCAGGAATTTCTCGAAATCTGCTCGGAGGTGTTCACGGAGTGGATTCCGCAGCTCAAGGGCATGAGTTTCCAGGCCACCTGGTGCGGCTACTACACCGAGCCGCGTTACATCATCGACCCGTCGCTCGGCCTCTTCGTGGGCATGCGCGGCCATGGCTTCATGCTGTCACAATATATCGCGAAGCTCTACGTCGACGCCCTCCTCGGACGCGAGGTCCCGGACTACTTCCGCGACCTGGCCCTCAACGGCCCCGGCCTGTCAGAGCAGGCGTTCAAATAGCCGTGGCACCCACACCGCCGGGCCACAGCGTCTTAACGAAAATCGGTTGCGCAAAAATACGCAATCGATTTTTACGATATCGCTGACTGTCAGTGGATTATGTGCCACGCGACAAATCGTCCTTCTGCGGGGCGAGCTGGGCTAGGACGATAGCGACGGCCATCAGGGCGGCGCCGAGCATTTCGCGGGGCGTGAGCCGCTGGTGCAGGATGAGCCAGCCGGCGAGGACAGCAAAAAGCGACTCCGTGCTCATGAGCAGGGAGGCCAGCGTCGGATTGAGTCCCTTCTGACCGACGATCTGAAGCGTATAGCCCACGGCGCTGGACAGAATAGCGGCGTAGAGCAGCGGGATCCAGGCATCCCGCGAAGCGAATGGCTTCGCCCAGGCAGCAAAGCCGACCGGGACGATATCGATCAATACCATCAGCACGGATGCCAGCACGCCGCAGGTCAGGAACTGGATGGCCGACAGCTTCAGCGCATCGTAACGGGGCGAGAACTGATCGACGGCCAGGATCTGGAAAGTGAAGGCAACGGCACAGAGCAGCACCAGCAAGTCCCCGCGCTGCACGGAAAACGCCGCATCCATGCAGAGGAACCAGAGCCCGGCCAGGCCGATGGCCACGCCCAGCCAGAGCGTCCATCCTGTGCGCCGTCGGAACAGGACGAAATTGAGAATCGGAACCAGGACAATGTAGGTGGCCGTAATGAAGCCGGCTTTCCCGGCGCCGGTCCCGAGTGCGATGCCCTCCTGCTGCACCAGGCTGGCAACGAAGAGCAGCGAGCCACAAATCACCCCCGCTTTCCAGAGTCCTTTTTGGGAAGCGGGGGTTTCTGCAGACTTGCGATGGTCAGTGATGCGGATAACCAGCCAGAGTGCGGCGGCGGCAATCAGGGAACGCAGTCCCGTGAAGGTGCAGGAGCCCATGTACTGGCTCCCTTCGCTCTGTGCCACGAACGCGACGCCCCAGATGGCGGCAGTCAGCGTGAGCAGCAGCGAATTGCGCAGTTGCCGCTTGTCCGCCACTTTCCACTACTTCATGTAGGGGTACTTGTAGCCGCGGGCCGGGACCAGGGTCTCCTTGACGGCACGCGGAATGGCCCAGCGGATGAGGTTGAACTCGCCGCCGGCCTTGTCGTTGGTTCCCGACTTGCGGCTGCCGCCGAACGGCTGCAGGCCGACCACGGCGCCCGTCGGTTTGTCGTTGATATAGAAGTTGCCGGCAGCATAGCGCAGTTTGTCGGCCACCTTCTGCACGAGCAGGCGGTCCTGTCCGAACACGGCACCGGTCAGGCCGTACGGCGAGGTGGTGTCGCAGAGTTCGACAGCCTCGTCCATGTCCTTGTCCTCATAGACATAGACGGTGAGCACGGGGCCGAAAATCTCTTCTTCCATCGTCTTGAAATGCGGATCGGTGGTCTCGATGACCGTCGGCTCCACGAAGTAGCCCTTGCTCTTGTCGCACTTGCCACCGATGACGACCTTGGCCTTGCGCGATTTCTTCGCATACGCGATGTTGGCGGCAATGTTGTCGAACGAAGCCTCGTCGATGACGGCGTTGATGAAATTGTCGGGATCACATACGTCACCCATCTTCACTTCAGCTGCAAAGGCCTTCATTCCTTCCAGGATCTTCGGCCACAGCGACTTGGGTACGTACATGCGGGAAGCGGCGGAGCACTTCTGGCCCTGGAATTCGAACGCGCCGCAGAAGGCTGCGGTAGCTACGTCTTCGGCCACGGCGGTCGGGGTCACGAAGATAAAGTCCTTGCCGCCCGTCTCGCCCACCAGGCGCGGGTAGTTCACATAGTTGTCGATGTTTTCGCCCACCTGGCGCCAGAGCGTGTTGAAGGTGGCGGAAGAACCGGTGAAGTGAACGCCGGCCAGATGCTTCGACGCGAAGATTTCCTTGCCGATCACGGAACCCTGGCCCGGGATGAAGTTCACCACACCGTCGGGCAGGCCGGCTTCCTTGTAGATCTGCATCAGGTAGTAGTTCGAGAGGATGGCGGTGGTGGACGGCTTCCACACCGTGACGTTGCCCATCAGCACGGGCGACATGTTCAGGTTCGAGGCGATGGAGGTGAAATTGAAGGGCGTCAGCGCGAAGACGAAGCCTTCGAGCGCGCGGTACTCCACGGTATTGATCTGGCCCTTGGCGCTCTTCGGCTGGAAGCCGTAGATCTCGGAGGCGAAGTGGGCGTTGTAGCGCAGGAAGTCGATGAGCTCGCAGGTGGAGTCGATCTCGGCCTGGTAGAAGTTCTTGCTCTGGCCGAGCATCGTGGCGGCGTTCATCAGCGCGCGGTATTTGGTGGAAATGAGTTCAGCGGCTTTCAGGAGGATGGCGGCGCGCACCGTCCAGTCGGTCATGGACCACTGCTTGTGGGCCTCCATGGCAGCGTCGATGGCCATCCGGACTTCCTTCGGGCCGGCCTTGTGGTAGGTGGCCAGCACATGATGGTGGTCGTGCGGCATCACTACCTTGCCGGTATTGCCGGTGCGGACTTCCTTGCCGCCGATGATCAGCGGAATCTCGATTTCGATGGAGCTTTGGCGCTTGAGTTCTTTTTCCAAGGCTTCACGCTCGGGCGATCCTTTCAGATAAGTCTTGACCGGCTCGTTGGCCGGATCGGGGAATGCATAGATGGCGTCTCTCATTTCAGTATGTTTGGTTTGTTGGTTTCACAATCTTCAAAATTACGAATTTTTTGTGTAACTTCGCAAGCGTTCACTCCAAAATAAGAAAAGATGCATATCGGAATCGCCGGAAACATCGGCAGCGGCAAGACGACACTCACGCGCATGCTCGCACAGCATTACGGCTGGACCCCGAGATATGAAGCCGTGACCCACAATCCTTTCCTGGAAGACTATTACAAGGACATCCACCGCTGGTCGTTCAACCTGGAGGTCTATTTCCTGACCCAACGCTTCAAGGACGTGATGGAAATCGCGCGAAGCAAAGAGACCATCATCCAGGACCGCACCATTTTCGAGGGCGTCTATGTATTCGTGGCCAACAACGTGGCGATGGGCAACCTTTCGCAGCGGGACTACGAGGCATATATGGAACTGTTCGAGGTGATGATGCAGATGGTCAGGCTGCCCGACCTGCTGATCTACCTCCGCTGCTCGATTCCGCATCTGGTGGCCCAGATCCAGAAGCGCGGCCGCGACTACGAGCAGTCCATGAGCCTCGAGTACCTGGGCGGCCTCAACGACCGCTACGAGAAATTCATCTACGAGGAATACAAAGGCGAAGTCCTGACCATCGACGCCGACCGCCTCGATTTCCAGAACAACCCCGAAGACTTCTCCTCCATCACCGACAAGATCGACGCCCGTCTCTTCGGCCTGTTTTAGCAACAATAACGTTTTTGTTGCAAAGTGGCGGGATAGTTGGATTTGAGCGGGATTATTTCTATATTTGCGAGATAAGATGCCCGGTCGAATCCGGGCATGACGGAGAAACGACGGAGACATGAAAGAAGACGAGACCCTGAACATTCCTGACCACGACTACGGCGACGACAGCATCGTCCATCTGGAGGACCTGGAGCATATCCGGCTGCGGCCGGGCATGTATATCGGGCGGCTGGGCGACGGTACGGCGCCCAACGACGGCATGTACGTGCTGATGAAGGAGATCATCGACAACTCGATCGATGAGTTCGCGATGGGCTACGGCAGGCAGATCATCATCAAGATCGAAGACAAAAAGGTATCGATCCGCGACTTCGGCCGCGGCATCCCCTTCGGCTTCAGCGAAAAAGACAAGAACCAGAACCTGCTCGACGCCGCCGTGAGCAAGCTCCACACCGGCGCCAAGTTCGACAACAAGACCTTCCAGAAATCCGTGGGCATGAACGGCGTCGGCCTCAAGGCCGCCAACGCCCTCTCCAGCCGTTTCACCGTCCAGTCTTTCCGCAACGGCGAGACACTCGCCCTCGAATACGAGCGCGGCATCCTCCAGACCCCCGATTTCACGCCAAAGCCCACGACCGAGCGCAACGGCACCCTCATCTCCTTCATTCCCGACGACACCCTCTTCGAGCCCTACGAATACAACACGGAGTACATCGACACGATGCTCCGTAACTACGCCTACCTCAACGTCGGCCTGAAACTTACCTTCAACGGCGTGGACTACAAGTCGGAGAACGGCCTGCTCGACCTGCTCAACGAAAGCATCGACGAAGAGCCCCTCTACGCGCCGATCCACCTCAAGACCCAGGATATCGAAGTCGCCTTCACCCATGGCAGCGGCTACGGCGAAAACATCTACTCTTTCGTCAACGGCCAGAATACCACCCTGGGCGGCACGCACCTGGCCGCCTTCAAGGAAGCCCTCGCCAAGGTGCTCAAGGATTTCTACAAGAAAGATTTCAACCCCGTCGACATACGCCAGTCCATCATCGGCGCCGTGAGCGTCCGCATCCAGGAACCCGAATTCGAAGGCCAGACCAAAGTGCAGCTCGGCTCGAAATACATGTGGCAGAACAAGCAGGATGGCACCCACGGCCCGACGCTGAGCAAGACCATGTACGATTTCCTCTCCACGGAACTCGACAACTACCTGCACCGCAACCTCGACGTGGCCGACATCATCCTGGCCAAGATCCAGGACTCCGAGAAAGAGCGCAACGCCATCTCCAGCATCAGCAAGAAGACCAAGGTGCGCCTCAAGAAAGCCAGCGTCCACAACAAGAAACTCCGCGACTGCCACATCCACTACGGCGACCGCAACCCGCTCGCCGAAAAGAGCACCCTTTTCATCACCGAGGGCGACTCCGCCTCCGGCTCGATCACCAAGAGCCGCGACGCCAGCGTGCAGGCCGTCTTCAGCCTCATGGGCAAGCCCTTCAACTGCGCCAAGGCCTCGAAGAAAGACCTCTACGCAGAAAAGAACGTGGAACTCTGCCTGCTGCAGTCCGCCCTGGGCATCGAGGAAGGCGTAGACGGCCTGCGCTACAACAACATCGTCATCGCGACCGATGCCGACGTGGACGGCATGCACATCCGGCTGCTGATGCTCACCTTCTTCCTGAAATTCTATCCCGACGTGGTACGCGCCGGTCACCTCTCTATCCTGCAGACCCCTCTCTTCCGTGTCCGCGACAAGAAGACCAACATCTACTGCTACAGCTCCGCCGAAAAGGAAGACGCCTTGAAGAAGATGGGCCGCAGCGCCGAAATCACGCGCTTCAAAGGCCTTGGCGAAATCTCCCCCGACGAATTCAAGGGGTTCATCGGCGACGATATCCGGCTCGAGCAGGTACACCTGACGGGCGAAGACAAGATTGCCGACATCATCCAGTTCTATATGGGTGACAATACCCCCGTCCGCCAGAAATTCATCCGGACCAACCTCCGCTCCGATATCGACAACACCGAAGAAGCCCAGTAGACATGAAGCCCAAAACCGCCCGCAGAATCCTTACGAAATGGATGCACTGGACCACCCCCGACCAGACATTGCCCCCCGAGCCCAAACTGATCCTGCTGGGCGTGCCCCACTCCTCCATCTGGGATTTCATCGTGGCCTGGCTCTTCTACCGCTCGCTGGGCGGCAAACCGCGGGTCATGATCAAGAAAGAATTTTTCTTCTGGCCCCTGGGCTCGCTTCTGCGCAGCGTGGGCGCCATCCCGGTGGACCGCAAGAATCCCGTGGGCATCACCCGGCAGGTCATCGAAGCGATGGAGAAAAGTGACCAGTTCGCCCTCTGCATCGCCCCGGAAGGAACCCGCAAACCGGTAAAACGCTGGAAAACAGGTTTCCATACCATTGCCAAGGCGGCCGGCGTTCCGGTATATGTAGGCTATTTTGACTGGGGGACGAAAGAAATCTCCTACGGCTGGCGCATGGAATGCTCCGACGACGCCATGGCCGACCTGAAAACAATCCAAAAATATTATAAAGAAAAAGGCGTCCAGCCCAAGCACCCGGGTACGCTCGCCTATATGGACGGAGTCGCGTAAGCCGCGACATCCGCAGCCGTAATCTCAGGACCACAGAGGATCATCAGACGTTCCGCCACGTTGCGGAGCTCGCGGATGTTGCCCGTCCAGGGCAGTTTCTGCAATTCGGCGATGGCGTCGGGACGGACTTTCTTTTTCGGCATGCCCGTCTCCTGGGAAATCTGGTCGATGAAATAATCCATCAGCAGCGGAATGTCCTCGAGCCGCTCGCGCAAAGCGGGGACCTGGATCACGATGACGCTCAGGCGGTGGTACAGGTCTTCACGGAAAGTGCCCTTTGCAATCTCCTCGGTAAGATTCTTGTTGGTGGCCGCCACCACGCGCACGTTGACCGTGATGTCCTTGTCGCTGCCCACGCGCGAGAGCTTCTTCTCCTGCAGAACGCGCAGCACCTTGGCCTGGGCCGCCAGGCTCATGTCGCCGATCTCGTCGAGAAAGAGCGTCCCGCCCTCGGCCTGCTCGAACTTTCCTTTGTGCTGCTTGATGGCAGAAGTGAAAGCGCCTTTCTCATGGCCGAAGAGCTCGCTTTCGATGAGTTCGCTCGGAATGGCCGCGCAGTTGACTTCCACGAAAGGGGCGGCCGCACGCGGGCTCTTGTCGTGCAGGCGGCGGGCCACCAGCTCCTTGCCGGTACCGTTGGAACCCATGATCAGGACGCGGGCGTCAGTGGCAGCCACACGGTCCACGATCTCCTTGATATGCTCGATGGCCGGAGACTGGCCCACAATCTCATACTTGCTCTGGATCTTTTTCTTGAGGCTGACCGTTTCCTTGACCAGCGTCGTCTTGTCGGTCGCATTTTTGAGGGTGATCAGGATGCGGTTCAGGTCGAGGGGCTTCTGGATGAAGTCGTAGGCTCCTTTCTTGATGCACTTGACGGCCGTGTCGATGTCACCGTGTCCGGAGATCATGATGATCGAGGCCTCGCAGCCGGCGCCGATCAGCGTATCGAGCACCTCGTTGCCGTCCATCACCGGCATCTTGATGTCGCAGAAAATGGCATCGAAGCTCTCGGCCAGGGCCTTGTCGACACCTTGCTTTCCGTCTTCGGCCGTAGTCACTTCATGGCCTTCGAATTCCAGGATTTCCTTAAGGGTATTGCGGATGCTGCGTTCGTCGTCAATAATCAGAACCTTCATAAAGAGAAATGTTTCACGAACCACAAAGATAGCGATATTTTTTATATATTTGTGGAATAGACCCAAGATACCCGACATGACGAATATCATCATTGCCATAGACGGCCACTCCTCCACGGGCAAGGGCACTTTCGCCCTGGAAATCGCCCGCCGGCTCGGCCTCCTGTACCTTGACAGCGGCGCGCTCTACCGTACCGTCACCCTCTACGGACTGCGCAGCGGCCGGATTGCGTGGAACGGACAGATCGACGAACGACAGCTTCAGGAAGACATACTCCTGGGCAGGATCGACATCTCCGTCATGCCCAAACCCGACGGCTCCATGCGCGTCTTCCTGGGCGACGACGACGTTTCCGCCCAGATCCGGGAGCTTGAGGTAGCCCGCAATGTGAGCGCCATCGCCGCACTCCCTTTCGTACGCAACTTCGTGGACGAACAATTGCACCACCTGGGCGCTAAGGGTTGCGTGATGGATGGTCGGGACATCGGCACGGCCGTGTTCCCCAACGCTGACCTGAAGATCTTCATGACCGCCGACGCCCGCATCCGCGCACAGCGCCGCGTCCTCCAGATGGAGGCAGCCGGGCAGCACCCCGATTTCGACACCATCCTCAAGAACGTGCAGGAACGCGACTACATCGACTCCCACCGCGCCATGAACCCGCTCCGCCAGGCAGAAGACGCCGTGGTGCTCGACAACAGCCACATGACCGTGGAAGAGCAGATGGTCTGGCTCGACGGAATCCTGCGTGAACGATTCAATATCAGCGTTCTATGACTTTCAAGGCAGAGATCGATCCCCGCTCCGGTTTCTGTCATGGCGTAGTCCGTGCGGTAGAACAGGCAGAAAACTACCTCAACTACAGCCCGCGGCTCTATTCGCTCGGCGCCATCGTCCACAACTCGGTGGAACTCGAGCGACTGAAGAAAAAGGGCCTGGAAATCCTCTCCATCGAGGAAGTGGCCCAGCTCCACGACGACGTGATCCTGGTGCGGGCCCATGGCGAACCTCCCGAAACCTATGCGCTGGCCCGGCGCAACCGGCTGCAGGTGATCGACTGCACCTGCCCCGTAGTGCTGAAACTGCAGGAACGCGTGCGCAGCACCTGGCTCCGGATCCGCGAACGTGGCGGGCAGGTGGTGATCTTCGGCAAGAAAGGACATGCCGAAGTCAATGGCCTGGTAGGCCAGACCGACGGCGAGGCCATCGTCATCAGCAGCCCCGAAGACCTGGCGGGCATCGACTTCTCCCGCCCCATGGCGCTCTTTTCCCAGACCACCAAGGACCCCGACGAATTCCAGCATATCGCATCGCGCATCCGCGCACAGCGGCCCGATGCAGAAGTCTACGACACCATCTGCCGCCAGGTGGTCCAGCGCCACAAGTCGCTCGTCGAATTTGCCCGCAACCATTCCGTAATCCTTTTCGTGAGCGGACGGGAAAGTTCGAACGGGAAGGTGCTCTTCGAACTCTGCCGCGGCGAGAATTCGCGCACCTACCGGGTGGAAAACGTTTCCCAGATCAATCCGGCCTGGCTGCAGGACGGTGATTTCGTGGGAATTTGCGGCGCCACTTCCACCCCGAAATGGCAGTTAGAGGAAATTTTTATATATTTGCAGCGCCTTGGCGGCGGACAATCCGACAATAATAATCTATAAAATACACTGTTATATGGCAACAACTGCTGATTTCAAGAACGGACTTTACCTCGACTTTGAAGGAAAACCCTGCTCCATCGTATGGTTCCAGCACGTCAAACCGGGCAAAGGCCCCGCTTTCGTCAAGTCCAAACTTCGCAACCTCGAGAACGGCCGCATCCTGGAGAAGACCTGGAACGCAGGCGAAAAGATTGACGTGATCACCGTCGAGCACCGCGAATATCAATTCATCTATGCTGAAGATGACGGGTTCAACTTCATGAACAACGAAACCTTCGACCAGATCAAGCTCGAGAAAGACATCGTCGAGAACGCCGACCTGATGAAGGAAGGCCAGATCGTCAACATGGTCTTCCATGTGGAAGGCGAAGAAGAGCGCTGCCTCACCTGCGAGCTCCCGACCTATGTGGAACTCGAAGTGACCTACACCGAGCCGGCCGTCAAAGGCAACACGGCTTCGACCAACGCCCTCAAGGAAGCCACCCTCGAAACGGGCGCCATCATCATGGTTCCGCTCTTCATCAACCAGGGCGACAAGATCCGCGTCAACACGACGGACCGCTCCTACGGCGAGCGCGTCAAATAACAAAGGGCAGCGCCATGCGCAGAGCATTCCTTATCCTGATGTCCACACTCGTCGTATGCGCGTGTGGACATTCTGCTTCCGGAGACCCCACGCTCGACATCACCGATGCCGAGCGCGAGGCCCGCATCGCCCTCGATTTCAACCGCGACAGCGCCTGGATCGTGGAGTACCTGAAGCCGTATTATCCCGAACTTACAAAGGAACAGGTGGCAGCCTGGGAGGAGAGCAAAGCGCTGGAAGGCCGCATCATCAACGGACAGAAACGCTACTTCCGCAATGCCGGCCGCAACCTTTTCCGCATCGATCCCGAAGCCCGCAAAGTCTATGAGGCCGTCAACGGCCACACCCGCGATGTGGAGGACGTCTATCTCGACGACTATAACCGCGATGTCATCGCCACGGTGCGCCGCACCGGCGAGAATCTGGTCAAGCCCGTCAATTTCACCATCAAGTACGAACTGACCGTCAAGCCCGACGTCGTGCCTGCCGGCGAGACCATCCGCGCCTGGATGCCTTATCCGCGCGAGGACCAGGACAGCATGTCCGAGATCCAGCTGATCTCCACTTCCCAGCCGGAATACATCATCGCCCCTGATGACGTGGAGCACAAGAGCATCTACATGGAGAAAACCGCCGAGGCCGGCAAGCCGACCGTCTTTTCCTACGCATTCTCTTTCACCGGCTTCAACGAATGGTATGACTTCCAGCCGGAAGACTGCCTGCCCTATGATACGGGATCCGAATTGTACAAGACCTATACGGCTGAGCGCAAGACCCACGTCGTCTTCACCGACCGCATCAAGGCCATCACCGACTCGCTCGTAGCCGGAGAAACCAATCCGTACCTGAAAGTCAAGGCCATCTACAGCTGGATCGTGGACCACTACCCCTGGGCCAGCGCCCGCGAGTATTCCACCCTGGAAAACATCCCCATGTACGTACTGGAAAACAAGCACGGTGACTGCGGACAGGTGGGCCTGCTGCTGGTAACCATGTGCCGCTATGCAGGCGTCCCGGCACGCTGGCAGAGCGGCTGGATGCTGCATCCGGGTGCCGTGAACATGCACGACTGGAGCGAGGTGTACTATGAGGGCGTGGGCTGGGTGCCGACCGACGTGTCGTTCGGCCGCGGCCGCGACGTTGTGCGGGACAACGACGACGAGTATTTCTTCTACACGAAGGGGCTCGATGTCTACCGCCTGATCTGCAACAGCGACTACTCAGGCCAGTTCTATCCGGCCAAGAAATTCATCCGCAGTGAAACCGTGGACTTCCAGCGCGGTGAAGTGGAATGGTCCGGCGGCAACCTCTACTTCAACCAGTGGAGCGGCTGGATCGAAGAAATCGACTACCGTTAATAATCATGAATCTCGTAGCTATCGTCGGACGCCCCAATGTGGGCAAATCAACCTTGTTCAACCGCCTGGTGGGCATCCGCCAGGCCATCGTCGATGAAACGGCGGGCGTGACCCGCGACCGCCATTACGGCAAATGCGAATGGTGCGGCCACGAATTTTCCGTGGTCGACACCGGCGGCTTCACCTCGGGCAGCGACGATGTCTTCGAGGGAGAAATCCGCAAGCAGGTGCTCATCGCCATCGATGAGTGCGACCTCGTGCTGTTCATGGTAGAGGCCGCCACCGGCATTACTGATTTCGACGAAGAGATCGCCGACATCCTGCGCCGTTGCAAGAAACCGGTGATCCTGGTCGTCAACAAAGTGGATACCGGCGACAAGATGTACGACAGCTACCAGTTCTACGGCCTCGGCCTCGGCGACCCGGTCGCCATCGCCGCCGCCACCGGCAGCGGAACCGGCGATCTGCTCGACCTGGTCGTGGAGAAACTGCCCAAGGAGACCCGTGAAGTGGAAGACCCCTACGAAGGACTCCCCCGCTTCACCATCGTGGGCAAGCCCAACGTGGGCAAATCGTCGCTGACCAACGCCCTTTTGGGAGAAGACCGCAACATCGTCACGCCCGTGGCCGGCACCACCCGCGACGCCATCTCCTCGCACTACAACAAATTCGGCCACGAGTTCATGATCGTGGACACGGCCGGCCTGCGCAAGAAGACCAAAGTCACCGAAGACCTGGAATTCTATTCCGTCCTGCGCTCGATTCGCGCCATCGAGAATTCCGACGTCTGCATCCTGATGATCGACGCCACCAGCGGCATGGAAGCCCAGGACATGGCCATCTTCAACCTGATCGTGCGCAACAAGAAAGGCTGTGTCATCGTGGTCAACAAGTGGGACCTGGTCATCGACAAGAACGCCAACACGATGAAGGACTTCCGGGAAGCCATCCAGAAGCGCATCGCACCGCTGAGCGACGTCCCCGTCATCTTCACCTCGGCCATCACCAAGCAGCGCATCATGGACGTGCTTGACGCCGCCGACAAGGTGTACGCCAATTATTCGCGCCGCATCCCCACCTCGCAGCTCAACGAGGTCATGCTCCCCGAGATCGAGAACTATCCCCCGCCGGCCTGGAAAGGGAAATACATCAAAATCAAGTATATCACGCAGCTCCCTACGGCCTCGCCGTCGTTCGCGTTCTTCTGCAACCTTCCGCAATACATCCGCGACCCCTACAAGCGTTTCCTCGAAAACAAGCTCCGCAGCCACTTCGATTTCACCGGCTGCGTGCTGCAGATTTTCCTGAGACAGAAATAAAACCATGAAAAAGTTTTATCTTACCATATTCCTGCTATTGGGGACCTTGTCCCTCGTGCAGGCCCAGGCCATCCTGGTGGGAGACCGTTTCTATGACGGATTTGCCATTTATACCGTCCGGGAGATCCGGCCGGGCAATATCATCTATATGACAGATGTCCTCGGAGACGAAGAACTGACGCTGGAGCAATGGGGTGACAACCCGGGTGTCTACCGGCTGCGGCCCAGCCGTAATGCCGAAGAACCGAAATACGGCGCCGAGTTCGGCTGCCGCGTCAACTATGTCAGCCAGCCGAACAACCAGTATCTGGAGGTCATCGGAGACAATGACATGGTCCTCAAGGTGCTGCCGCTCGTCCGGCCGATGGACGGCATCAAGGCGGGCAGTCTCTGGTACAGCGGATCGCTGGTATATGACGCAAACCCTGACGAGGATGGCTCCGTCCGGATGACAGCCATGGCCGAAGGCGAGGAGCATGCGTTCCTGATTACCCCGGCGATGGGCGGGACGGATCTGTTCGAGGTGTCAGACAGCCCTAACGGTGAGATAAATTCCTATGATTATGCTGCATACGCTCGCCGGATCCGGCAGGACGGGCTGGATGTTATCTGCTTCTACGACAGGCAGAACCGCCTGACGGACGTGATGCAGGCCACGCAGGACCAGGATGCACAAACTCTTAACGTGAAGCAATGGATGGCGCTGCTCTGCGGAAATTACAAGACAGAAGGCGGCGCAGCTTTTGAAATAGCTGATACCTGGTTCGCGTATAAAGGCTATGATTATCCCCTGGAGCCGGTCACCTTCAACGGGATGGTGACGGGCGTGCTCGATTTCGGCGACACGGAGCCCTTCGTCGGGCGGCTGGAAGCCGTCCCGACCCGGGACGGTCTGCTGCTCACCGAAGTCAAGATGGAAGACGGGGAGCCGTGGTTCGAGCGGACCGTTTCGTCCTATGCCCTGAAATGGGCCGGCAACCAAAGCCGCTTCGCCTTCGCCAGCGACATCCTGCTCAACGGTGTGCTCCACCGCTACGACAAGTCGCTGCTTCGCGTCATGCGCAATGCCATCCTGGCCTCGCACGGCTATGTGTTCCGGTCGAAAGACTTGAAATCCTATTTTGAAGCGCAGCCGTGGTACCATCCGGCCGCGAACAACGCCAACATCCAGCTCTCCCTGCTGGAACAGCTCAACATCGCCCTGATCCAGGCTGCCGAACGGGCAGAATAACGGAGCTGCAGGGGTTGATGCCGGAAGGTTATTGCTTTTTGAGTTTGATATCAGGCATCTTGATGTCGGCTGTTCCGACAGACCATGCGCTTTTATCGTTTTTGTCCTTAATGAACGTAAAAGAGCTGCTACGAAGGCTGTCGCTGGCGAATTCGCCGCCGTTCGCAGCACCATCGATATCTTTCACGTTGACCTGTACCGTGGTATATGGTATGTCGTTCATTTCTACCAAGTAGGTTCCCTTCGTGTCGGTCCTGACAGGTTGATGATTCTTAGGGACAGCATAGTCCTGTCCTTCATAATTGGTCACGCCATACAGATAGACTTCTATGTTCTGTATGGGGTTTCCGCTCTCATCGGTGACTTTGCCTTTAACGGAGAAATGGGCCGTTGGTGAGCCGTACATTACTTCGACGATACCGAGCTCTTCGCAGCTCACACCTATACCCAGGAGGGCAAGCAACATAGAGAAGAACCTGAGCGCGCGAGCTTTGTTATGTTTTTGCGTTTTCATAGAGATGTGATGTGTCTGTTTTTTCCATAGATGCAAAATGTAGGAGAAATGTTGAGTCGACAAACAGGGGAATCCTTTCCCCCGTGCTCCACCGGGGCAGCCGCGAAGCAGCACGGAAAAACTTATTAACATTTTGTTATTAACATTTTGTTAATTATCTTTGCAAAAAAGATACGGTTATGAATGAGAACCCTTTCATCCTGGAGCCTTATAGATCAAAGGCATATTTCTGCGACAGAGAGAAAGAAACGGAGGAAATCATCCGCAATATCACAAATGGGCGGAATACCACGCTCATCTCTCCCCGAAGGCTGGGAAAGACCGGCCTCATTTTTCGGGTGTTTGACGAGATGAAGGCGAGAAAACTGCCCTTTGAAACCATCTATGTGGACATAAGTGACACATTGTCCATAGAAGAGTTCATCAAGGCAATCTCAGATGCCGTCGTCAATAAACTCGGAAAACAGCAGAAGATCACGGCATTTTTCAAGACACTGAAAAGTGTCCGTCCTTTGCTGGGCATTGATCCCCTGACCGGTTCCCCTCAAGTGTCCTTCACCTTCGCAAACGACAGCCAAAAGCAAAATACTTTGAAAGAGGTGTTGGATTATCTGGAAAACTTTCCGCAGAAGGTCGTGCTTGCCATCGACGAGTTCCAGCAGATTCGGGAGTATAATGATGTCAACATGGAAGCGATTCTCCGGAAGCATATCCAGCATCTGCATAATGTCCGTTTCATCTATTGCGGAAGCAAGAAGCACACGATGACCGACATGTTCACCAATGCAAAAAAGCCCTTCTACGAGAGTACTTCCTTCTCTTATCTTTCAAAACTGCCCATCCCGGTTTATTCGGCTTTCATCAAGGAGAAATTCGCATCGGCAGGAAAAGCCATCGACGACGATACCATCAACTATATCATCGAATGGACGAATGATCATACCTACTATACGCAACGGTTGTGTAATGAAGTGTTCTCCCTTTCCGGGAATGTTGTCGTCCGGAATGATATGGTGGCTGCCATTCAGTCCATCCTTGATTCCGAACGGGACCGTTTTCAGGAAATCCGCCGGCTGGTTACTCGCTCCCAATGGAAGATGCTGGAAGCTCTTGCCCGGGAAGGCAGCGTCTCACAGATAACCTCCGCCGCTTTCCTGTACAAATATAAGATCTCTTCCGGGCCGACCGCATTGAGAAACATAAAGGCGCTGATGGACAAGGAATTGGTTTTGGCAACGACGACTGATGAGGGTACGTCTTATTCGGTTTATAATGTCTTTCTGTCTCGATATTTGGAAATGGATCGATAAAGCCGGTTCGGAGGCGCGAAAGCGCCGACAGAAAGGGGTATCGGGGGAATCCTTTCCCCCGTGCCCCACTGGGGCAGCCGCGAAGCGGCGGGGGTTGAGGCCGGAGTCCTCCCTCCGCACAAAGCGAAAAAGCCAGCCGAAATGGCTGGCTTTCAATGCTTTGTAGCGGAGGGAGGACTCGAACCTCCGACCTCCGGGTTATGAGCCCGACGAGCTACCAACTGCTCTACTCCGCGGTGTATTGGGTTGCAAAAGTAGAAACATTTTTTGAATTGACAAAATTTTATTTTCGTAACTTCGTAGCATGAAACTGATCAGTTGGAATGTCAATGGCCTCAGGGCCGTCGCCCAGAAGGGATTTGTCGATGTTTTTACGGCGCTTGACGCCGATTTTTTCTGCCTGCAGGAGACCAAGCTGCAGGAAGGCCAGATCGACCTGGACTTCCTGGGATACCAGTCTTTCTGGAATTATGCCGAGAAGAAGGGCTATTCCGGGACGGCTACCTACACCCGCCATGCTCCGCTTTCCGTCATGCGCGGCATCGGCGTGGAAGAACACGACCACGAAGGCCGCGTGCTGACGTTGGAGATGCCCGATTTTTATCTGGTCAATGTCTATACGCCCAATTCCCAGGACGGCTTGCGGCGCCTGGACTACCGGATGCAGTGGGAAGATGCCTTCCGTGATTTTGTTTGCGGCCTGGCAGCCCGCAAGGGTGTGGTGATCTGCGGCGACATGAACGTGGCCCACGAGGAAATTGACCTGAAGAACCCTGCCACCAACCATTTCAACGCCGGCTTTTCCGACGAAGAGCGAGCCAAGATGAGCGAGCTGCTGGCCGCCGGTTTCCGCGACAGTTGGCGCGACGCCCATCCCGAAGAAGCAAAATATTCCTGGTGGTCCTACCGGATGGCTGCCCGCGAACGGAACGTCGGGTGGCGCATCGACTATTTCCTGGTTTCCGAAGGCTTCGCTCCACGCATCTCCGGAACCGACATCCATAACGAAATCTTCGGCTCCGACCATTGCCCGGTCGAGCTGCTGCTGACAGACTGATCCTATTCTTCACCATAATGAAAACACTGATGCATTGGATAGCCAGCGCGGCCCTCGTCGGCTTGCTGGCCGCCTGCTCTGCCAGGCCTTCATCCGCTCCCGCCCCAAGCGATCCCCTGATCGCCAGCGCTGTCACCCAAGTCAGTCCCGACAGCATCCGGAACTATATCGAGGAACTGGTCGCCTTTCATACGCGGCACACCCTCAGCACCCAGACGGATCCTGAAAAAGGAATCGGCGCCGCAGTCAACTATTTGGTAAACAGGTGCGAAACCTGGGCCGGAAAAGCTGCCGGTGTCCGTCCTGTACCCACCGTCGAGGTGCTGCACCACCCGGCAGGCGAGAAAGGAGGCCGTTTCGACCGCATCATTTCCGCACCCGAGGTGCTGGTCACGATTCCCGGGACCAAGGGCGAGCGCGAGATCCTGCTCTCGGCCCATATCGACACCCGGGTAGCTGACGTGATGGACTCCACGGCTTTCGCTCCCGGCGCCAATGACGATGGAAGCGGCCTGGCCTGCCTGCTTGAAGTGGTGCGCATCCTGTCGGAAATCCCGCTGGAACAGACTGTCAAGTGCATGTTTGTATCCGGGGAAGAGCAGGGTTTGAACGGCTCCACTTTCTTTGCCGCCAAAGCAAAGGAAGAACAGTGGCCGATCCTGGCGATGATCAACAACGATATGATCGGCAATGCCGAGGCCAGCGGAACCGGTTTGATAGAAGACCACAAAGTCCGTATCTTTTCAGAGAGCCGCAGCGGAGAGGACAGCGATCCCCGCCAGCTGGCGCGCTATATCAAGGAAACGGCTGAAGCTTATGTGCCGGACCAGGAAGTGGTGCTGATCTATCGCAATGACCGCTATCGCCGCAGCGGCGACCACACGCCCTTCCTGCGGCAAGGCTTCACGGCCGTCCGCATGAGCGAATACTGCGAGAACTATGACCGGACCCACCAGGATGTCAGAACCGAAAACGGCATCGACTTTGGCGACCTGATCACTGGGGTTGACATCCCTTCGCTGACGCGAAATGTCAGGATCAACCTGGCCAGCGTGATGAACCTGGCCCAGGCACCCGACCGGCCTGCCAATGCACGGATTGCCAATGCCAATGAACTGGAGAACCATACCGTGATCGCCTGGGATCCCGTCAGGCTGGCAGATGGCAGTTTTGATACGGAAGTTTCCTATCAGATTCTCCTGCGGGAAACGGATCAGCCGGTATGGACGATACTCGGCAGCGTTCCGGCCAACCCGTCGCTGATGACGCAGTCTTTCCACTGCCCGCTCAGCAAGGACAACTATTTCTTCGCCGTCCGGGCCGTCTCGCCCGCCGGCAATCCCAGCCTTCCGGCCATCGCCCGTTAAGCAGGCAGCCCCCTGACCACGAGGACGATCTCCCCTTTCGGCGGAGTCTGTGAAAAATAGTCGTATAATCCCTGCAGGGTGCCGCGGTGCGTGGTGTCGTGCAGTTTGGAGATTTCGCGCGAAACAGAAGCCGGACGGTCTCCGCCGAAGGTTTCCACGAACTGACCCAGGGTCTTGACCAGCCGGAAAGGCGATTCATAGAAAATCATCGTCCGCTTTTCGGTCGCAAGTTCGGCCAGTTTCGTCTGGCGGCCTTTCTTCACGGGCAGAAAGCCCTCGAAGCAGAAGCGGTCGCAGGGAAAGCCTGAGTTGACGAGTGCGGGTACGAAGGCGGTGGCTCCGGGCAAAGTCTCTACTTCAATCCCGGCTTCTACGCAGGTGCGGACCAGCAGGAAGCCCGGGTCGGAGATACCCGGCGTTCCGGCATCGCTGATCAGCGCGACGGTCTGACCGGCGAGGATGCGCTGCTTGACGCTTTCGACGCGCTCATGTTCGTTGAATTTGTGGTGCGATTCCATCCGGGCCGTGATCTCGTAATGCTTCAGCAACACGGAACTTGTGCGGGTGTCTTCGGCCAGGATGA
>JAEETO010000099.1 GCA_016290385.1 Bacteroidales bacterium
TCAGTGATGAGGCCTGGCTCGACATGCTCAAGGCCGAGCTGCAGGATCATCCTTTGCTCTACTCGGCACGCCGTGAAGACGATGCCGGTCACTCCTTCCTGCTGGATGGCTATGACGAGCAGGGTTTCGTGCGTATCAACTGGGGTTGGAACGGCGACAGCAACGGCTACTATGCGCTGTCTGCCTTCGTTCCCAATCCGGACCGGAAATATACCCTCAAGCATGGCGCTATCTTCGGACTGGTTCCCAATCGGGGCGGCACTTCCGCCGAGTACCTCTACCTGCTCAGCGGTACGTCCAGTTCCGGCATTGATTTCAAAGGCCTCGAGACGGATGGCCCGGTCATACCCCGCCATGATTTCAAGATGAAGGTCGGAGGTATCTGCAACGGTGGAAACGAGCCTTTTACCGGTTACTTCATCGTCGCCCTCACCGATGCCGAGGGCAAGATCAAGGATTTCGTTTGTGGTTCGCAGTTCTACGACACGACGAATCCCCGCAGCTGGCGTGGCTACTACAACATTCCTTGCGTGCTCAATACCTATCCGTCGGAAGGGGACAGGCTCCGCGCTTTTTACCGGGGAGAGAACTGGGGCGAAAACCAGTGGACCCCGTTCCTGTATGACATGACCGACGGGACGGTGGGCGAAATCCTGGTCTCTGACGACCAGTCGCTTGCCGAAGCGACGCGTCTGTCCTATGGCAAACTGCTCAGGCTGGTGAACATCGAAACCAAGGACAATGTGGAATGGGAGCTGAAAGCGTCCGACGGAAAAGCCGTGACAGGCTGTGTCAATTATTCCGGAACCTCGATGACCATCGACGCCAGTTCCCTGAAAGGCGGCTACACGCTGACCCTCAAGCGCGGCAGTGACCAATGCTCTATTACCCTTACATTCTGACGACCATGAAAAAGTATATCTCGCTGTTTTTCCTTTCAATAGTCCTGCTGACTGCCTGCGAGCAGGAAGATCCCGAGTTGTCGCTGAGCGTCAGCCAGGCGACGGTTCCTCCTGAAGGAGGCTCTGTCTCGGTCATGGTATCGAGCAATGTCAGTTGGACGGCCACGGCAGACCCGTGGATATCGGTCGGCACCCCTTCGGGCAGCAAGGGCACGACGACGGTCCAGGTAACCGTATCCGCGAATACCGGCACTTCGAGCCGCAAGGGCAATGTCAGTTTTGCGGCCGGAACCCTCAAGCGCAACCTGGTCGTCACCCAGGCCCAGCCGCTCTCCCAGAAGCTGACGATCGTCCACAATCTCAAGTCCTTCACTGTTCCCTCGATCCTGGGCACCGGCATGTCGGCCCGCGTCGATTTCGGGGAAGGGGAGAAGAAAGAGTATGTGAACGGTCTCAAGTGGGACTACACTTCTTCCGGCACGCACAAGGTGGTGATAGAACTCGCCGGCGGCACTTCCTTTACCATGGAGAGCATCGCCGGCGTATCTGCGATTGACATGAGCGCTTTCTAGCGCTCTTTCCTGAAGAAATTCGCGATTTCGTCGATCAGGCAGTTGATCTCTTCCTGCGTTTCAATCGTCTCGACCGGGAATCCCAGGATCACGGTTTTATAATCGCCCTGGTATGCCACTCCGGCCGAGATGTTGTTTTCTGCATAGCGGAAAATGGTGGAGGCACCGTCTCCGACCGGCATCAGGCCGTCGGGTGATTCCACGCAGTACAACTTCTTGTCCAGCTGCTGGTTGAAATAGTAAAGGCTGTTGCGGGTGAATCCGAAGGGATTCTGCTCGCCCCGGACTTGGCCGCGCACGGCCGCGCTGTTGGTCATCCAGCGGTAATGGAGCACCTCGGTGGCGAATTTTTTGGCGGGATCGAAATAGTCGGCTTTCAACGTCGAATCGACGGGGAAGGAGAAGACCGGTTCCCAGAGATCTGAACCGACGTAGGCGCCGGACACCAGCAGGTTGCCGCCCACGCGGGTGAAGTCGGTGATCTGGTCGCGCAGGCCTTTCGGGAACACTTGATAGCGCAGCGCGCTTGCGCCTTGCCGGCCCACCTGCGTGGTGAGCTGCTTGCCGCAGATCAGGTCTGCTACGGTGTAGTGGTTCATGGCGATGCGCCGCTCTTCCACGGCGCTGCGGCTGGCCGAAACGAAATTGTAGCCGGCCCGCATCCAGGCGATTCCGTGGGAGAAAGGATAGTCGAAGGTGTTGCCGGCGATTTCCTTGGTCTCATAGTCGCTGTCGGAGGCGCCGAAGCCGGCGCTGTCGTCGTCCATCCAGGGGATGTGTCGGCGGTATTCATGCTGGTTGCCGATGTAGGAGATATCGTACACATAAGGCACGCCGCCGTCGAGCCGGTTCATGAAACCGGCATAGAGCGAGTCTTTACTGGCGAAGCTCACGGGTGCGCTGAGACGGTCGAAGTTGTTGACGATCAGAACGGTAGGTGCATCTTTCGATACGACGCCGACCGAGAGGATCTCACTCGGGAAGCTTTCGCCGCCGGCATTGGTGGCCGCGACGCGGAAACTGTAGATATGGCCGGGCTGAACGGGCAGTTCGGCATGGGCCTCGTCGAAGGCCTGTCCGTTGTTGAAGCCGCCTTCGTCGATGCGGGTATAGAGGATGTATCCGGTAGCTTTGGCGGTGGGCTCGAGCGGGTCCGTCACGGGCTGCCAGCTCAGGCACACGTTGCCCTCGGCGTTCAGGTGGGCTTCAAAGCCTTTCACGGGCAGGGGCTGCACGGTATAGTCGAAGTCGTTGACATAGGCCAGGAACTTGAGCATGCCCTTGTAGATGGCGCGCGAAACGGTGAAACGGAAATTCGGGTCGAGGCCATAGCGCATGTCGGCCAGGTTCTGGTGGGAGAGGAGTTCCAGCAGCATGCCGGGGACTTCGGGCATGCGGCTTTCAGCGTAGGAGCGGTCCCAGAGCTGGCGGCGGCTCCAGATGGGCTCGTAGAGGGCCCGGATGTCATTCACGATCTGGGTCTGGACGATGTCGGTGTAGTCGCGGCCGATGGAACGGTCTTCGCCGTTGGGATATTTTTCGTCGTCGTTCGACAGGCGGGTGTAGATGGCCAGCGTACCGACGATCGAGTCGTTGAGCGTGGTGCCGGCGTCAGTGTGGAAGGCAAACGAAAGGTCGAGCGGCACGTTGTAGCCTTTTTTGCCGGGTTTCAGGTAGGAGCCGTCCGACAGGGTGTTCACCCAGAGTCCGCGCGACATGTAGTCGTCGTTGTAGTCGGTGGTACCGGCGTTGCGCGAGTAGATGGTGTCGTTGTAGCCGGCCCACTGCAGCCAGTAGCGTGAGCCCTCGGTGAAGCGGGGGTAGCCGGAGATTTCGGGATCGAAGTCGTAGGCGCCTTCCTTGGTTTCCAGCGGTTCACGGGCCATATTGCCCATGCCGCCGCCGAAGCGGACGGCGTCGGCGGTCACGATGCTCTTGCCGTCGCCCTTGCTGCTGAGGAACACGCCCTGGGCTTCGTGGCTGCCTTTGCTGAAGCCGAAGCGGCCCAGGTAGATCCAGGTGTTTCCGCCCATCTGCTGGTTGACGCTGTAGCGGGTCACGCCGCCGTTGTGACGCACTTCGTACTGGGCTGCGTCGGTGCTGCCGGGAACGGTCTGGTAGGATACATACACGCCGTACTCTCCGTCTTCGGGGATCGTGGGAATCCAGCTGATGCTCTTGTCACCATCCCTGTCGGAGGTGGTCATGCGGGCCGTTCCCATCTTGAACGGGTTTTCCTTGTAGAGATAAGTCGTTTTCGGATTGGCGAATCCGGAGTCGGGTGCGGCCTCCCAGTTTCCGTTTTCCTGGTAGCCTTTGGCGCCCAGGTCATTGTCCACGATCACTTCGCGGGTGTTCCAGTCGCGTTCGCGGGGCAGCAGCACTACGGCGCCGGCGTTTTCAAGCATGGGCACCAGGAAAGGCACCACGTAGCTCTGGGTATAGAGGTCTTCCACGGTTTCGAAGATGCGGGCGCGCTGCCATTCCCAGCGGGCCAGCGACTGCTCGTAATACCAGCCGTGGCTTTGCCACAGGGCGATGTGGCGCTTCTGGAGGCCTTTCGTGGGCTTGTTGGGCGATGAGCTGCGGGTCACCAGCGGGGCGCTGAGCTGGTCGTGGAACTGTCCGGCGTACTGCTGGTGCTCCTTCACTGCTTTGCTGTCGCGCTTGTCGGTGAAATAGCGGCTCTTGTAGTATTCCACGGGCTTCTTGTCGGCGTAGAGCGAAAGTTTGTTCTTGTACTTGGCGTACTTTTTCGGCAGGGTCTGCCTGGCGATGGTGTAGATGTCCTTGATCTCCTGCTCTCGCAGGGGGAAGTCGACGAGGCCGCGGCTGAGGGTCAGCCGGAGGGTGCCGTCTTTCAGGATGGTGGCTTTTTCGACCGTGACGGCGCTCTGGACGGTGGTCTTTTCCTTCAGGTAGCTGGTGAGGGAATCGGCCATGGGCTGGAGTTCTTTGTCGCGGGCGGCCTGTGCCGGGACCGGAAGCAGGAGGGCCAGCAGCAGGAGGGGGAACAGCAGGGTACGGTTCATATGATTGGAATGGCTATTTCTTTTTGGCGGCCAGGCCGATGATGACCATCAGCAGCAGGCCGGTGGTGATGCCCAGCAGGTTGGCGTTCAGGTCTGCGGGGTCTGTGAATCGCTCCGGGTTGATGCGGGTCTGGAAACGTTCGAAGATGGTTGCGATGACGTTGGCCGACAAGGTCACCCAGCAGAGGGTCCGCCACCAGGAGTGGTTGTGGAATGTGAGGGTGCCCAGGACGGGGAAGGGCATGAACATCAGGAAGTGTACGCATTTGTCGAGCTGGAGGCCCATCCATTCACGGGGTACGTCGGGACCGGGGGTGAAGCTGCCGAAGCAGAGCCAGGCGAGTGCGGCGATATAGAGGAGGAAGGCGATGGCCCAGATGAACTGCGTATTGAATTTCATTGCTTTCTGCGGTTTTTGCGTTGCAAGGTCTGGAAGTCGTTTTCAGCCTTGATCTTGTCGATGATCGTCGTCACGACTTCGTACATCTGGCCGCCGATGCGGTAGTCGGCTTCGCAGATGAAATTGACGCGGTCTTGTTTCAGGAGCTTGCGGGCTGTGTCGACCTGGCGCTTGTTGTGCGGGTCGTACACGGCGATGGAATTGCCGCCGAACATCTTGACGATTTTCATGCAGGGGATGTCGGTGGTCCCGTCGCCGAAGTAGATCATGTGGCTGAAGGGGATGGGCTTGTCATCCTCTTTCTGGCTTTCGTTGACCTTGGTATTGTCGCTGATGTCCATGATGCCCTTGGCGATCTTGAACAGGAACTGGGTCTTGCCGGTGTAGTCGACGGCGACGGCGGGCCATACGGCTACGCCGTTCTCGTCATACCAGAACGAGCAGGCGAAGATTTTCTTGAACTCTTTTGCAATGCTGGTGCCTTCGATGAGTTCGGTCTGGCCCGAAGAATTGATATAGTGCTCGACAACCACGCCGTGGCGGCGTCCGTAGTCATTGATCAGGGAGAACCAGTTCGAAACGCCCTCGTACAGTTCGATGTGCTTGCCGAACGACACGAAGGAGTCGCGGGTCAGGGAGATGCCTTTTTTCCGGGCTTCGTCGATCATCAGCTTCATATAAGAGAGGATGCTGCTGACTTCCTGCCCGTCTGGCACGGCGTTGCTCTTGCTCCAGAATTCCTCGGGCGTCTGCCCGATCGCCTGGATGAAGCCGAACTCCTGCATGTTTCCCGGCGACAGCGTCCCGTCGAAGTCGTAGATCAGCGCTACAGTAGGTTTTTTCTTCATAACCTACAAAGATACATAAAATTTCGTCATGCCGGGCTTGATCTTCTCGTCATGCCGGGCTTGACCCGGCATCTATCTCCGTCTGGGAATGTCCCTCCCCAGACTCCGACCTGGTATCTCCTTGCGTAGTCTGTTCTTGGCGAAAGAAAATAGATGTCTTTTTCTAGATATGCGCTATTAAGTGCGGGTAGCGTCCCAAAATCTGACAGGGTACCATCAAAATCGGCCATTTTTGACGGTAGCGGTCCAACGAATGGGACGCTACCGTCACTACGTAGCGCTCTACGAACGCCTCTAGAGATAGCTTCGCGCTGTTCGGGTGTTCTTTCTGGCATAAGATTGCAAATGGGTTTGGTAATTCTACTTTTAATCCTTAACTTCGGATAGAAACAAAATACTATAAATACATTTCGTGGACCAAGGGATGGCGGTTTGCTCAACACGCATGATTTTGCTCCCAGAAGTATTTATTAATTGATGATATGAAAACAAGCCATCTATTGCTCTTCATTCTTGTCGTGACAGGGGTACTCGGGTCGTGTATCTATGACTTCAACCCCCAGGTCGACGGCGAGGGCGGCTACATGATCGTGGATGGCGACATCATCATAGGAGAGGTAAGCAAAATCCGCCTGAGTTATTCCTGGTCGCTGGTTGATACTACAGCTACGCAGGATGAGGAACGCATGCGGATTCTTTATCAGAGCAAAATGCACATTGAAGACAGCCAAGGCAAGCGTTATGAAAATATGTCACAGGAGGCCGGAAGCGCTATCGGTTATTTCGATATGCGGGAGGCCGATCCTTCGCTGGATTATCGCTTGGTAATAGAGAATACCAATGGAACCTACGCATCGTCCTGGGGCCGGGCAATACCCCCTGGCCAAATCGACAGCCTTTCTTTTCAGATTAACGACGACCTCGGAGTTTTGAGCATTTTGGTTTCCGCCCATTCTTCCGATCCGGTTCCTTCTTACTTCCGCTGGAAAGTGGATGAAACCTGGGAATATCATGCAGAAATTCGCGCCAACTACAAATACATTTACACGGGAGGCCCGGATGGGGAAGTCGTACCCATGCCGGATAGCGAGAGTACATACCGCTGCTGGTTGAGCGATTCCCGCCCCGAAATCATGACGGCAAGTACCGAAAAATTGAAGGAAGACAGGCTGGTGAACCATCAGCTCTATACCATCGGCAACCGCGACTGGCGCATCAGTGTCTGTTATCAACCCGAGGTTACACAGATGCGAATCACTGAAGAAGCCTACCGCTACTGGGAGCAATTGGATCGCAACGGAAAGGATGTAGGTGGACTGTACTCGCCCGAGCCATCTGAACTGCGCGGCAACGTTTCCAATGTAAATGATCCGTATGAACTTGTGCTGGGCTATGTGAGCGTGATGAGTGTTGCGCATGCGACCTTCTATGTGAAAGACGGCATAGCCCGTTTTTATCAAAGGCCGGAGCGACGTTACGCGATACCTCTTGTCTTAAACAACGGCTACCAATACCTGGAAGCCTACCAGATGTGGAGATCTCCTGCCACAGATGTCTGGAACGACAATGGTTACTGGCTCGGCTACGAATGGTGGCCGGATTACTGCTTGGACTGCCGATACGACGGCGGAACAAACAAACGGCAGCCGGAATGGCCGATTTAAGTTACTGGTGCTATTTATTCACCCGCTGGAAGACGATGGGAGTGGTGCTGAAGTCGGCGGCTATGCTGGTCCAGCCCTGGATCTCCAGGCAGCTGTCGTCGTCGTAGACTTTGGCCTGCATCTTCTTG
>JAEETO010000100.1 GCA_016290385.1 Bacteroidales bacterium
GATACCCATCTGCAGGCAGGCGCCGTCTTCCACGAGGTTGGCGCAGTTGATACCGATCTTCGTCTCGATCTCGGACGGCTCGGAGAAATGCGCCGGCATCAGCGGGGTATTGTCTTCCACGAAGAGGTCGATCAT
Source organism: Bacteroidales bacterium (assembly GCA_016290385.1). Classification (GTDB taxonomy): domain Bacteria; phylum Bacteroidota; class Bacteroidia; order Bacteroidales; family UBA932; genus Cacconaster. The sequence goes on from JAEETO010000100.1 coordinate 136, forward strand.
GCTGGCCGGAATCACGGCGTCGCCCCAGGCGCGGGGGACATATTTGTTGACCACGGCGATCACCGTCTTGGCGCACTCGATGGCGGCCAGCGTGGCGTCCACGGAAGTACCCAGCGACACATAGCCGTGCTTGTCGACCGGCGAGACCTGGATCATGGCCACGTCGCAGGGCAGTACGCCGCTGCGATAGAGCTTCTGCGTCTCGCTCAGGAAGATCGGAATGTAGTCGGCCCAGCCGGCTTGCACGTTCTTGCGGACGTTGCCGCCCACGAAGAAGGCCTGGTGGAAGAAAGTACCCTGGAAGCGCTCTTCCGTGTAGGGAGCTACGCCTTCGGTGTGGAGGTGATGGATGCGGACATCCTTCAGTTCGCCGGCCTCGCCGCGGCGGCAGAGGGCCTGGATGAGAACCTGGGGCGCGCTGGCCACGCTGCTCAGGTGGATGTGGTCACCGCTCTTGACGACCTTGACGGCTTCGTCGGCGGAGATGAATTTGATATTCTGCATATCTGTGTGTGTTGGATTTGGTTCTTTTATCCTACAAAGTTAAGAATTTTCGTAATTTTGCGACCATGAAAAAAGAAAAAGAACTGCAGGCGTTCGAAAGATTGCTGAATATCATGGACGACCTGCGCGAGAAGTGCCCCTGGGACCGCAAGCAGACCCTCGATTCGCTCCGCCCCAATACCATCGAAGAGACCTATGAGCTGGCCGACGCCATCCTGGCGCACGACATGCACAATATCGCCAAGGAGCTGGGCGACCTGCTCCTGCACATCGTCTTCTATGCGAAGATCGGCTCCGAAACCGGCGACTTCGACATCTCCGATGTCTGCAACATGCTCTGTGACAAACTCGTCTACCGCCACCCGCACGTCTATGGCGACGTCCAGGCCGAAACGGCCGGACAGGTGGTCCAGAACTGGGAGCAGCTCAAGCGCAAGGAGAAAGACGGCAACAAGACCGTCCTCTCCGGCGTACCGAACAGCCTTCCTTCCCTCATCAAGGCCTACCGCATGCAGGATAAGGCCCGCGCCGTGGGCTTCGACTGGGAAAAGAAAGAAGACGTTTGGGACAAGGTCCAGGAAGAACTCGGCGAACTGCGCGCCGAACTGACGAACGGCACCAAAGAAAGCCAGGAGGCCGAGCTGGGCGATTTCATCTTCTCTGTCGTCAACGCCGCCCGCCTCTATCATCTCAATCCCGACACGGCCCTTGAACAGACCAACCTGAAATTCAAGCGCCGCTTCACCTATCTGGAACTCCGCGCCAGGGAACTCGGCCGCGATCTCAGCGACATGTCCCTTGCCGAAATGGATGCCCTCTGGGAAGAGGCGAAATCGAAAGAGTAACAGAAAAGCCGGTTGCAACCGGCTTTTCTGTTACTTGAACCACTCCGTGATGTGGTTCTTCGCGTAGAGGTAGTAGACGATCAGTCCGAGCCAGCTTGTGCAAAGCACGATGACTGAGCAGATGACCTTGCCGACCAGGGAGATCGGCTTCTTGAGGATGTCGATGACAGCGAGTACGGCCAGGACCAGGCCGACGAGATAGATGATACCCATATTCGATATAGTTTTAAATGATTGGAATCAATAACGGAAGGTGCCCAGCACCGGCCAGTGGTCGGAGACGAACGGGGCACCGTAATCGCCCGTCAGGCATTCGTATTTTTCAGGAGTGACTCCCTTATAAAAGATGTGGTCGATGATCACAGTACCGGCCGGCTCATTATTCTTTCCCCAGGCATGGTAGGTGTTTTCGTCGTCCGTGACGGGGGCCGTCTCGCGGCAGTTCTGCATTTCAGCCCGGATCGGCTGCAGGATCGGGTCGTCCCAGTTCGCGTTGAAGTCGCCTGTCAGGAACACCACGTCCCCCTCCTTCATCATCCCCTTCATCCGCTCCATGATGAGCTTGCCGGCCTCTTCACGGGCCACTTTCCCCACATGGTCGAAATGCGTGTTGAAATACCAGACATCCCGCTTCGCCGCCTTGTCATACAGCTGTGCCCAGGTCACGATGCGGCGGCAGGCCCCGTCCCAGCCCAGCGACACGGTATCGGGCGTTTCACTCAGCCAGTAGGTGTTGCACTGCTTCACGTCGAAGCGGTCCTTGCGCCAGAAGATGGCATTGGCCTCTCCCCGCTCCAGCCCGTCGTCGCGGCACACGCCGTAACGGCCGTACTCAGGCAGTTGCTCATCCATGTAATTCACCTGCGTAATGTAGCCTTCCTGGATGCCGAACAGATCGGGCTGTGATTCGTCGATCATCCGGATCACGGCCTCGCGGCGGTTGTTCCAGCAGTTTTCTCCGTCGAAATCTTCCCGGGGCGAAAGGCGGATATTGAAAGACATCACCCGGATCTCGGGCTTCGGTGCACAGGAAGTCGCCAGCAGCCCCGACAGGACCAGCGCCAGACTGGCGAGCGCTAACAAAGTCTTTTTCATGGAAACGCGTTCAGGTTTTTGCAAATATACGTATTTATCGTTAAATTTGAGAGATTCGATGAAAAGCATACGCCATACAATGGCTGCGGTCTGGCACTTCTACCGCGACAGCTTCCGGAACATGACCTGGGGCCGGCCGCTGGTCTTTCTCATCCTGCTGAAGTTTTTCATCCTTTTCGCCATCCTGCGCGTCTTCTTCTTCAAGCCCGTCATGGCGGGGCTCAGCGACGAGGAGCGCAGCCGAGTGGTAGGCGAACGCCTCGCCAGCCCGCCCACAGACCCTCCCGCCGGAAACACGTACAATCTTTAAACTAATACACTGAACTATGGATGTGATCTTTTGGTCCAGAATCCAATTTGCGATGACTGCCGCGTACCACTGGCTGTTCGTGCCGCTGACCCTTGGGCTGGCGCTCGTGATGGCCATCATGGAGACGCTCTATCTCATCAAGAAAGATGATTTCTGGAAGAAAACCGCACAGTTCTGGATGAAACTCTTCGCCATCAACTTTGCCGTGGGCATTGCGACGGGCATCATCCTGGAATTCGAATTCGGCACGAACTGGAGCAACTACTCCTGGTTTGTCGGCGACATGTTCGGCGCACCCCTCGCCATCGAAGGCATCCTCGCCTTCTTCATGGAAGCCACCTTCTTCGCCGTGATGTTCTTCGGCTGGGACAAGGTGGGCAAGCGCTTCCACCTGGTCTCCACCTGGCTGACCGGCATCGGCGCCACCATCTCCGCCTACTGGATCCTCGTGGCCAACGGCTGGATGCAGAATCCCGTGGGAACCACCTTCAATCCCGAAACGGTCCGCAGCGAAATGGCATCGGCTTCGGCCTTCTGGGAGGTCATTACCAACCCTGTGGCCGTAAGCAAGTTCTTCCACGCCATCACGAGCGGCTGGGTCACCGGCGGCATCTTCGTGGTGGGCGTGAGCGCCTGGTACCTGCTCCGGAACCGGCACAGCGAGTTCGCGAAAAAGAGCATGCTGATCGGCGCCATCGTGGGCCTGGTGGGTTCCGGTGCCGTGATGCTTTCGGGCGACTCATCCGGCGTCCATGCCGCTGAGTTCCAGCCCATGAAACTGGCTGCGGCAGAAGGTCTGCAGGACGGCGGCAACGGCGCTGCCTTCACCATCGTCCCGGGCATCAAGGTCCCCAAGATGCTTTCCATCCTGGCCACGCACAACCCTGACGGCTTCGTGCCCGGCATCAACGACATCCTCAACGGCTATACCGACGACGAAGGCAACGTGGTACCTTCCGTGGCCGAGAAAATGGCCATGGGACGGGAAGCGCTGGTCGCCCTTTCCATCTATCGTACCACCGATGATCCTTCAGAGAAAGCGGAAGCCCGCTACGCACTGGAGGAAAACGTGCAGTACATGGGCTACGGGCACCTTGAAAAGGCCGAGGACGTAGTTCCGCCCGTGGGCGTGGTCTTCTGGTCCTTCCGCCTGATGATCGGACTGGGCATGCTCATCGCCCTGGTGCTGCTGCTTGCGCTGATCGCGGTCTGGAAAGACAAGCTCGGCGCGTGGAAGTGGCTCCTTTGGGCCGCTGTCATCTGCATCCCGCTGGCTTACATCACCGGCCAGTGCGGCTGGATCGTGGCCGAAGTGGGCCGCCAGCCCTGGACCATCCAGGGCCTGCTCCCCGTCAACGTGGCCATTTCCAGCCTGAGTGCCGGAGCGGTCAAGACCACCTTCTTCATTTTCCTGGCCATCTTCACGCTGTTCCTGGCCATCGAAATCCGCATCATGGTGAGTGCCATCAAGAAAGGTCCCGAAACGATAAAAGAATAAAGCCATGTCCTATATCTTCTTACAGAATTACTGGTGGTTCCTGATCGCCCTGCTGGGCGGCCTGCTCGTCTTCCTGATGTTCGTCCAGGGAGCCAACCTCCAACTCGGCAACCGGACGTTCTCCGACCTGCAGAAACGGATGGTCCTCAACTCCACGGGCCGCAAATGGGAGCTGACCTTCACCACCCTTGTCACCTTCGGCGGCGCTTTTTTCGCCTCCTTCCCTCTTTTCTACAGCACCAGCTTCGGCGGCGCCTACTGGGTATGGGTCCTGCTGCTGCTCAGTTTTGTCTTCCAGGCTGTCGCCTATGAGTTCCAGAACAAGAAAGAGAACCTGATCGGCGTAAAGGGCTTCCGCACCGCCCTGATGGTCAATGGATTCCTGGCACCGTTCCTTGTCGGGACCGCCGTGGGTACCTTCTTCACGGGTTCCGATTTCACGGTCAACAAAGTGGCCATCGCCGACCCGGCCTCCCCGGTCATCAGCACCTGGGGCAACAGCTGGCATGGTCTCGAAGCACTGGGGCAGTTCCACGCGGTACTGCTGGGCTGCGCGCTGGTCTTCCTGACCTGCATCCTCGGCGCGCTCTATATTCTCAACAACATCGACGACACGCAGATCCATTCACAGGTGCGCCGCACCGTCAAGCTCTGCATCGTCCCCTTCCTGGCCTTCTTCCTGTGCTGGCTGGTGATCCTGCTTGTAGGGGTAGGTTACGCCGTGGACGAAGCTGGCGTCGTCTCGCTGGAGAAATACAAATACCTGCATAATTTCCTGCAGATGCCTGCCGTGCTGATCCTGTTCCTCGTGGGCGTGGTGCTGGTGCTCTGGGGCATCTTCCAGGGCGCCTTTACACAGTCCAGAGGGGGTATCTGGCCCGCCGGCATCGGCACGGTGCTGGTGGTGATGGCGGTCTTCTTCATTGCCGGCTACAACGGCACGGCCTACTACCCGTCCTGCACCGACCTGCAGAGCAGCCTGACGATCCGCAACAGTTCCTCCAGCCAGTTTACGCTGCAGGTGATGTTCTGGGTTTCGCTGCTGATCCCCTTCGTGCTGGCCTACATTGTCTACGCCTGGCACCAGATGGACAAGAAAAAGATCACGCCCGACGAAATCTCCGGCACGCCGCATAAGTATTGAAAACGAATACAGACTCTGAACTGGGTTCAGCGCCCCTGATCCCGCTGATCGCAAAATATGCGGTCCCGTCGATTATCAGTATGCTCGTCGGGGCCGCATACAATCTTACCGACCAGATCTTCATCGGACACGTCGTCGGGGTCCTTGGGAACGCCGCGTCAAATGTCGTTTTTCCGACAGTCACCTTTTCGACGGCCCTTTGCATGCTGCTCGGCATAGGTACTGCCGCGAACTTCAGCATCAGTCAGGGCGCCGGTAAAATTGACGAAGCCAAGAAGTACGTCTATTCAGGCCTTACTGCGACAGCCGTCATCGGGCTGTTGACAGGAATCCTGGTCTTTCTCTTCAGGAGTCAGATTATCAACCTGTGCGGAGCAAGTACTTCGGGCAATGTCTATCCGTATGCGATGGATTACCTGTCGATCTCTGCGATCGGCTTGCCATTCTACATCTTCGCATCAGCGGCAGCGACAACCATACGGGCCGATGGGAGTCCCCGTTACTCGATGTTGTTCAGCATCGCAGGTGCAGTCATCAATGTCGGACTGGACTGGCTCTTCATGTATCCGCTTGGCCTGGGAATCAAAGGTGCCGCGGCTGCGACCGTGATCTCTCAAGGAATCACCTTCGTGCTGGCGTTGATGTACTTCCCGAGATTCAAGGCCTTCGACTTACGGATCAAAGAAATCTGTCTGAGCGCATCGCATATGATGGACAGCATGAAGGCTGGTTTACCGAATTTCATCAATCAGATTCTGCTGATGACCACCAACATCGTGCTCAACAATATGCTGGAGACCTACGGCGCTCAGTCAAACTACGGTTCGGACATTCCGCTTGCCGTATCGGGCGTTGCGCAGAAGACCAACATGATCATGATCTCCTTTGCCGTGGGTATCGCCCAGGGCTGCCAGCCGATCTGGGGATACAATCTCGGCGCAAAGAATTTCAAACGTGTCAAGGGGACCTATATGCGGGCGTTCGCGGCTGCGTTCACGATAGGCCTCATCTTTTTCGCTGCATTGCAGTTGTTCCCGAGGGAAATCGTATCGATATTCGGAACAGGTTCCGACCTGTACTACGCGTTCGCGGAGAAGTATCTCAAGATTTATCTGTTGTTTGTTTTCTTCCAGAACATACAACCGGTAACTGTCACTTATTTCTCGGCCATCGACCATCCGAAGGAAGGACTTCTGGTATCCTTATCCAGGCAAGGCCTCTTCCTGATTCCCCTGCTCATCATTCTGCCCCGGTATATGGGCATACAAGGTGTCCTCATTGCCAGCCCGATATCCGATACGCTTGCGTTCATCGTATCGGTATCCATGGTCCTGATCAGTTTCAAGAGTTTCCAATCAGAAAAAAAAGTGTAGTTTTTTTTGCACACTTGAAAAAAGTCTCTATCTTTGCAATCCCAATCGTTGAGCCCATAAGTTGACTCACGCGGCATCAGCCGCTAGTGGAGGCCGAGCAGGGTTAGCCCGAGCAATAGCAAGGCCGGAGCGAGGGGTTCGGGGCTAGCCCCGAAAAAAATAGGGGTGCGGTAGTTCAGCTGGTTAGAATGCCGGCCTGTCACGCCGGAGGTCGCGAGTTCGAGTCTCGTCCGCACCGCTTAAGGATGCCTTACAGTTACCTGTGGGGCATCTTTTTGTTTCAGTTTTCGCCATTTGGTACTAAAATGGTACTAAAAATCGCGCCTGGTACTAAATTCGGCTTTTGCGGTCCCTTCCGCACCGCTTAAAAGTGCCTTCTACGTATGTAGGAGGCACTTTTTTTATCTGTACTTTCGTAATTTGGTACTAAAATGGTACTAAATACCGGGGCTAAAAAAGGTCCGGAAACTGTCGCAGCGCCGGACCCATACGAAATTTTTAACATTCTGCCTCAAGGCATTATGTCGTCGCAAAGATACAAAACATTTTCCTTTCCTCTCAACTTTTCGTATCTTTGATC
>JAEETO010000101.1 GCA_016290385.1 Bacteroidales bacterium
TTTCACTTTTTCGGCGATGTCGATGTAAGGTTTCATGGCTTTGTAGTCGGAGTGGCCGGTCCATTTCATGACGACCTGGGGCGGAATGCCGCTCGAGAGGGCGAAGCAGATGAAGGTGCGGCGACCTGCGTGGGTGCCGACGAGTTCGTATTTGGGACGGGTCTCCTCCACCCGCTTTCCGGCACGCACGACGACACGCGTGATAGGGGCATTGAATCCGCACAGCTCGCAGAGGTCTTTGAGGTACTCGTTCATGCGCTGGTTGGTGATGACGGGGAGCGCCTGGCCGTTCGGGTATTTCTCCTTTTTATACTTGGCGAGGATGGCCTTGGAGTATTTGTTGAGGTTGATGGGCAGGCGGTCGTTGGTCTTCTGGGTGGTGATGTAGATGCAGTCGCCGATCACGTCGGTGCGCTTGAGGTTGGCCATGTCGGAGTAGCGGAGGCTGGTGAAAGCGCAGAAGCAGAAGAGGTCGCGGGTCTTCTCCAGGGCGGCTGCATCGTGGACTTCCTTCTCGTATTCCTCGCCCTCGTAGTTGTGGAGTTTGACTTTGGTGCCGTTGGCGGGGACCTGGAAGTTGCAGAGCGTCAGCAGTTCGTCTTTCGTGAGGAAGATGACGGGCTTGTCGATGATTTTGAATTTGGGCTGCACCTTGCCGATCTCGGAGTCTTTGGCGTAGCCGTTGCGGACGGCCCAGCCGAGAAACCATTTGAGGTTGAGGTAGTGCTTCTGGACGGTGTTCTCGCCCATCTCGCAGGTGGTGCGCAGGTAGCGGACGAATTTGTTGATGCCTTCGTTGTTGAAGTGGTCGAACTGGATGCCCCTGCCCTGGGCGGCGAGGTGATTGCGGAAGGCGTGCCAGCACTCCATGGTGCCGGGCGTCCACTGGCAGTCGATGCTCTCTTCACGGATGAAGCGGTCGAAGTAGGTCAGGACGTTTTTAGAGGCCTTGACGGGGATCACGCCGTTGATGGCGTTGTCCAGCTCTTTTTTCAGCTCTTCTTCGGTGGGGCGGTGAGAGAGTTCCTTCTCATAGTTTTCGAAGTGCTTGCGGATGTAGGAAAGGCGGTCGTTGATGGTTGTGCCTTTGAGGCCTTTGGCGTTTTCGGACTTGGCGACGACGCTTTGGGTTTCTCCGTTCCAGTCGTCCGCCTTGACGGTGATGCCGACGGTGGAGATGTAACGGGTCTTGTTGACGGTGATGGCTACCCGGATGCGCTGCTCTCCGGTTTTCTTGCTCACATCTGGCGCGAGGTAGTAGAATATGGTCATGGCTCTTCGATTTTTCAGACACAAATTTAGACACAAATAGGGAGAAATGCAAATCTACATCAGGAAATGAAGAAACACGTTAAAAGGGTGATTTTTAATGCGTTGGATACATTATGAAATTTTGGGAAACGTTCTGGTTAATCCCTCACTCACCGCATCAAAGCGTCTGCTTCGCAGGCGCTTTTCGCGTTTCGTGAGGGATTCGAACCGTTTCGTTCCTGCTCCTTCTACGTTACCCTCTCCCCAAACCCCTCTCCTCGGGAGAGGGGCTTAGTCGTGCTTGCGCGACAATCCCGCGGTGAGTGAGGGATTCTTGTTGCCGCCGGCTGTGTATCAATGCTTTAACACCGCCCGCCGCAGGCGAAGAGGGACCTGAGGCCGTCAGGCCGAAAGCAGCGACCAGAGGGAGCTAATGCGCAGGCGCCCTGGCGCCGAGCAAAATCCCTCAATCTCTCTTCCCTACGTCCCCATCCTTTTCCGCCAAACTGCCGCAAACGCATCGGCCTCAAAACGCGCTGTCGGGCAGATTGCTTTGCGCCAAGGCCCGATTACGACCGCTGGCGTCAGGTATTTTCGAAAAATCGGCCTTACACAGCCTTCTGAAGCATGTGTCCTTGCGCCACTTTGACGGAATGCAAGAATTCATGGCTTAGTAGTCGAAGAGACTGGTCCTCCCCTTTCCACAAACGGGGAGGACGTTCTGTATTATACTGACGGACAGTTGCGTCCGTTGCAGCGAAATTTTCGTTATCTTTGTCAGTATGAAACGAATCCTGCCCTTCCCTCTGGTCATCCTTCTGCTCCTCGCAGGAATGACCGCCTGCCGCCCGCAGGGAGCCGCTCCGGCCGCTACTGTCGAAGTGGAACTGCGAAACCCCATCCTGCCCGGTTTCCATCCCGATCCGTCCGTCGTGGCGGTAGGTGGAGACTACTATCTGGTCAACTCGAGTTTTCACTATTTCCCGGGCGTGCCAGTGTATCACAGCCGCGACCTGCAGAACTGGAAGCAGATCGGCAACGTCCTGGACAGGCCCTCGCAGCTGCCGCTGGAACAATCCAACGCCTCGCTGGGCATTTATGCACCGACCATCCGTTATAACGACGGCACCTTCTACATGATCACGACCAATGTGGGCGGCGGTGGCAACTTCATGGTCACCGCCACTGATCCGGCAGGGCCGTGGAGCGAACCCCTCTGGCTGGAACAGCAGGGCATCGACCCTTCGCTCTACTTCGAAGACGGGAAATGCTATATGGTATCCAACCCCGACGCCACCATCACCCTGTGCGAAATCAACCCGCAGACCGGCTCCACGCTGTCCCCCGGAAAAGCGCTCTGGCGAGGAACGGGCGGACGTTTTCCGGAAGGTCCGCATATCTACAAGAAGGACGGCTGGTATTATCTGCTCATTTCGGAAGGGGGCACCGAACTGGCACACAAGCTGACCGTAGCGCGCAGCCGGGACATATACGGCCCCTATGAAGCAAATCCCGACAACCCCATCTTCACGCACTGCTCGCTGGCTGCACAGGAAAGCAACATCCAGGGCACCGGACATGGCGACCTCTTCCAGGCCGCTGACGGCTCCTGGTGGATCGTCTTCCTGGCCTACCGCCGCTATGGCGGAGATTACCATCACCTGGGCCGCGAAACCTTCCTTGCTCCGGTGACCTGGGAAAAAGACTGGCCGGTCATCAATGGCGGGCAGCCCGTGGCCGAACGGATGACCGTCTGCATGAGCGCCGTTCCCGAAGAAGCGGCACTCCCCCGCCCGCATGAGGACTTCTCAGCAATCGGTCCGGAGTGGATGCACATCCAGCATCCCGTCGTAGAGAATTACATCGCCCAGAGCGGCGTGCTCACCCTGACCGGCAACGGGGATGGCTTCGACTGGGGTAGCTGGCATCCCACGGCGCTGCTGCGTCGCCAGGAAACCGCCACGTGCCGCTTCGGCACCCAGGTCTCCCTGCAGGGTGACGGCGAAGCAGGCCTAGTCATATACCAGACGCACAACGGGCATGCGGAATTCTTCGTCCGCCGCGAAAAGGGACGTTCCGAAGCCGCAGTGCGCATCCGCCTGCACAGCATCTTGTACGAACCGGCTACGATTCCACTCCCCAGGCCCGACGCTCGTCTCGACGTGGAAGCCCACGATGAATACTACGCATTCCTGCTGAACGGCAAGGAAATCGCCCGCATGGACGCCCGCCTGCTGAGCACCGAAATGGCCGGAGGCTTCACCGGCGTCACCATCGGCCCCTATTGCCGCAACGGAAAAGCCGCTTTCCAGGGATTCGATTATGAACCGTAAGCTGCGAACTGTTATTTTTTGACGGTATCGGCGGCGGCCTGTGCGGCTCCCTTGTATTTGGCCAGCTCCACTTCCAGCTCCGTGATCCGCTTGTTCAACTCCTGGATGGTATTGAGGTAATGGTTGTTCAAGTCGCGGATCACCTCGTTCTTGTTGATCGTCTGGACGGCTGCTTCCTCATGGAAGATGATCTGGTCGCTGTGCAGTCCGTAATTGATGGCGTTGTTGAGCAGGACCTGCTTGGTGGCCAAATCGAGGGCTTCGCCCGCCAGATAAATGTCGAGGGTCTGGTTCAGTCCTTCCAGGTTGATCTGGTGGTCGAAAATATAGCTGGAGCCGATGGTCTTGTTGCTCTGGACGAAACGTTCTGCGTTGATGGCGAAATTGTTGTCGCGGATGGTCCCGATGGCCGTGATGACGCTCGGTACGATGATGATCAGGAGAAGGAGGGCCACGATGCGCGGATTGCGCCGGCGTTGGAATTCATCGGTAGCGACACTCTCGAAGCCCAGGAATTTGGCTACGGCGAAAGTGGCGATGGCGATGAAGATGCTGTTGATCAGGAAAAGATAGAACGCGCCATAAATGTATGTGACCTGCAGGGTCGCAATACCATAGCCTACCGTACAGAGCGGCGGCATCAGCGCCGTGGCGATGGCCACACCCGACAGGACGGTTCCGCGCTCTTTGCGGGCGTTTTCCAGCATGCCGGCCGCGCCGCCGAACAGGGCGATCAGCACATCATAGATGGTCGGGCGGGTACGGGCCAGCAATTCCGTGGGATTGCTCAGCCTGAGCGGGGAGATCAGGAAGTAGAGGCTGGCCACAACGATACTGATGGACACCATCACCAGAAAATTCTTGACAGATTCCTTGAGCAGCTGTGTGTCGTTCGTGCCCAGGCCGAGGCCGAATCCAATGATCGGACCCATCACGGGCGAAATAAGCATGGCGCCGATGATGACCGGAATCGAGTTGACGTTCAGGCCTACGGAGGCGATGATGATGGCACAGGCCAGGATGATGACGTTCGGACCGCGGAATGCAATGTTCTTCTTGATGGATGCTGCCGCCTTGTCCCTGTCAATGCCGTCTTCCAGATAGACGACGTGTCGGAGATATCGGGTAAATTTGTTCATGGTTCTTACAAAGATACATAAATAACAGAACAATCCGGTCCGGGACAGTGAAGCGCCATCAGGAAAGAACCTGCTCGATACGGTCTATTTCTCCGTCAGACAGCGGACCGGCGGCCAGTGTGTCCAGGCTGTTCTCAAGCTGGGCGACCGAACTGGCCCCGATCAGTACGGAGGTGACCCTTTCATCCCGAAGCGCCCAGGCCAGTGCCAGCTGCGCGAGTGACTGCCTGCGATCTTTTGCGATCTCATTCAAGGCCCTGAGTCTGGTAAGGGTTGCATCATTGAGTTGTTCCCGTTTCAGAGACCCTTTTCCTGTGGCGACGCGCGATTCCGTCGGAATACCGTCGATGTAGCGGTTGGTCAGCAGACCCTGAGCGAGCGGCTGGAAGGCTACGAAGCCGATGCCCAGTTCGTCCAGTTTCGCTATCAGCCCTTCTTCCGGGATTCTGTGGAACATCGAATACCTGGACTGGTTGACCAGGCAGGGAACACCCATGGCGCGAAGGATGCCTGCAGCTTGTTCTGTCTGATCCGGAGGATAGTTGGAGATGCCGGCGTACAAGGCTTTCCCTGATTGGACGGCTGAAGCCAGCGCACCCATGGTTTCCTCCAGCGGGGTTCCGGGGTCGGGGCGGTGAGAATAGAAGATGTCGACATAGTCAAGCCCCAGCCGTTTCAGGCTCTGGTCAAGGCTGGCGAGGAGGTATTTCCTCGATCCCCAATCCCCGTAGGGTCCCGGCCACATCGTGTATCCGGCCTTAGTGGAGACAAGGATCTCGTCGCGGTACCGGGCGAGATCTTCCCGCAGGATCCTGCCCAGAATCTCTTCTGCGTCTCCTCCTCCATAATTGTTGGCCGCATCGAAATGCGTCACGCCACGGTCGAAAGCCCGCAGGATCATTGCGCGGCATTTGCTATAATCATCGCTGTGACTGAAGTGCTGCCACACGCCGAAGCAGATGGCTGGAAGCAGTAGTCCGCTGCGCCCGCAACGGCGGTATTGCATGGATGCGTAGCGGTCGGCATCGGCCAGGTAGGGAGTGTTGAACATAAGCGTAATTTTTGCTAAAATACAAGAAAAAATCGATATTTGCAAAATAAACCGAGAATGATTACTTTTGGCGAAAGTATTGAAAATGAAAAGATTCTGCACTTTCACGATAGGATTACTCATCTCCTATATGACTTTTGCACAGCATCCCTATCCGTCCCATAGCTACCTGGAAATCTACGACGTCCCTTCCCGGACGCACAAGGTTGTGAAAGAGTTTCCTTACGTCATTGAAGCGCCCAATTGGACTCCCGATGGAAAATGGCTGGTGGTGAATAAAGATGGAAAACTGTGGAAAATCGCCCCTGACGGTTCCGGAGACCTCCTTCCGATCGATACGGGAGACATCACCCAGTGCAACAACGACCATGTGGTCACCGCCGACGGAAAGTGGATCGGCCTGAGCAGCAACGATCCGGCCAACCAGCGGAGCTACAATTCCTATGTATATGTGGTCCCCTTCGAGGGCGGCCAACCGCGCCGGATAACACCGCTGGGTCCAAGCTATCTGCACGGTATCAGCCCGGATGGGAAGACGGCCGCCTACTGTGCTTTCCGCGGTCCCCAGATGGAGCAGGACATCTGGACCATACCCTTGAAAGGCGGCAAGGAGACCCGTCTGACGGACGCCCCGGGCCTGGACGACGGACCGGAGTACAGCCCCGACGGCAGGCACATCTGGTTCAACAGTGTCCGGACGGGACGTATGCAGGTCTGGCGTATGAAAGCCAACGGCAGGGAGCAGACCCAGATGACATTCGATACGGATATGAATTCCTGGTTCCCGCATATCTCCCCCGACGGGAAGAAGGTAGTATATATTGCCTACTACGACTACGAGATCGCCCCGGACTCCCATATCGCCGACCTCAACGTCCAACTCCGGATGATTTCCGCTGACGGTGGGGAGCCGGAGGTACTGGTGGACTTCTTTGGCGGCCAGGGCAGCCTGAATGTCAATTCCTGGAGTCCGGACAGCCGCCGCTTCGCCTATGTGAGTTACCGTCTGACGGAAGAGATGACAGCCCCTTCGCGGGAAATGGCCGTGCAGCTGTATTCCGTCCGGGAACTGCTGGGTACACCGGATCTCTTTGCCCGCAACCATGCCTATGTGCTGCAACGTTTATCACAGATGGGGTTTACGGCTGTCGAAGCAGCCAGTTATGAGGAAGGCCAATTTTCCGGCCTGTCACCTGAAAGATTCCGACAGGCCGTCGAAAAGGCCGGATTGAAGATCCTTTCGTCGCATACCACACGTCCCTTGTCACCCGCGGAACTTTCTTCCGGCGACTTCACCGAGGCATTCCGGTGGTGGGACCGCTGCATCGCAGCGCACAAGGAGGCAGGTATTCCCTATCTGGTGATGTCGTGGTCGCAGCCCCTGCGTACAAAGACAGAGATGGAGACCATGGCCGCATATCTTGACGCCATCGGAAAGAAGTGCCGTGAGGAAGGCATCCGTTTCGGCTACCACAGCCACAGCCATGAATTCCAAGTGGTCGATGGAACCACCATGCTGGATGTCTTCGCTACGCAGACACGGCCTGAAAACGTCTTTCTCCAGATGGACGTGTACTGGGCTGT
>JAEETO010000102.1 GCA_016290385.1 Bacteroidales bacterium
TATTGGGACACGGGCGACCTGTCCTACGAGGTCGAGGCCAACAAGTATGTGATTGACGAAGTATGGGAACGATATGGCAGCAAATACAAGAGCTTCGGTGGCTGGTACATCTCTGGCGAAATATCCCGCGCCACGAAGGGCGCCATCGAGAGTTTCCGTACGATGGGGCGGCAGTGCAAGGAGGTGTCGGGTGGCCTGCCGACCTTTATCTCTCCGTGGATCGATGGAAAGAAGGCCGTGGATGCCGCCAGCGGCTCGCTGACCAAGGAACAGGCCGTGTCAGTGCAGCAGCACGAGCGTGAATGGGACGAGATCTTCGACGGCATCCACGAATACGTCGACGCCTGCGCCTTTCAGGACGGGCATATCGACTACGACGAACTGGACGCCTTCTTCACGATCAACAAGAAGCTGGCCGATAAGTATGGGATGCAGTGCTGGACCAACGCCGAGACCTTCGACCGCGACATGCCCATCCATTTCCTGCCCATCAAGTTCGACAAACTGCGTCTCAAACTGGAGGCGGCCGCCCGCTGCGGCTACGACAAGGCCATCACCTTCGAATTCTCCCACTTCATGTCCCCGCAATCGGCATACCTGCAAGCCGGACATCTGTATGACCGGTATCGGGAGTATTTTGGTATCTAATGAGCAAGCGTATAGAACAATGAGAATACTTGTCATCGTCGGCAGCCCGAAAGGAAAAGATTCCATCACGCTGCACACTTGTCAGTATCTGGAAAAGCAGTTTCCGGAGCATCAGTTCGACTATATCTGGCCCGGCCAGCGGATCAAGGCCCTGGAAAAGGACTTCTCCCCGGCGTTGGAAGCGCTCCGGAAGGCGGATATGTTCCTGTTCTGTTACCCGGTCTATACCTTCCTGGTGCCTTACCAGCTCCATCGCTTCATCGAGCTGATGAAAGCTTCCGGCGAGGACTTCTCCGGGAAGCTGGCCGCACAGGTGTCCACCTCCAAGCATTTCTACGATATTACGGCGCACCGCTTCATCGTGGACAACTGCCGGGATATGGGCATGCGCGTGCTGGACGGCCTGTCGGCTGACATGGAAGATATCCTGAAAGAAACAGGCCGCAGGCAGGCGAAGGACTGGCTCTCATTCACCCTGTGGCAGATTGATGGCCGGGGAACGCCCCAAAAGACGGAGAACAAGAAGGCCGTCATCGTGGCCGACCTGGCGCCCGAAGACACTCGCCTGAAGGCGATGATCGACCACTTCCTCGCCGTATTCCCGTATCCCTGTGATGTCGTCAACATCCGCGAGTATCCCTTCATGGGCGGATGCCTGAGCTGCTTCAATTGCGCTGCGACAGGGAAGTGCGTCTACAAGGACGGCTTCGATGAATTCCTTCGGGGTACCATCCACCAGCACGACGCCATCGTGTACGCTTTCCGCATCCAGGACCACTCGATGGGCTCCCGCTTCAAGCTGTATGACGACCGTCAGTTCTGCAACGGCCACCGCACTGTCACCATGGGCACGCCCTTTGGTTATCTGGTGGAAGGGGAGTACGCAAAAGAGGAAAACCTGCGCCTGCTCCTGGAAGCCCGGGCGCAGGTCGGAGGCAACTTTCTGGCAGGCGTGGCGACGGACGAAGTGGACATGGAGGCCGACATCGACCGGCTGAGTGCCACACTCTCCTATGCTATGGAGACCCGTTACACCCCGCCGCAGAACTTCCTCGGAGTAGGAGGGATGAAGATATTTAGGGATCTCATCTACATGATGCGGGGCCTGATGCGGGCCGACCACAAGTTCTTCAAGGCCCATGGCCAGTACGATTTTCCGCAGAAACAGTGGAAGACAACCTGGATGATGTATCTCGTCGGCTGGCTGATGCGCAACAAGAAACTCAAGTCAAAGGCCGGAAACAAATTTACCGAAGGCATGGTCGCCCCATACAAGAAGGCCATCGAAGAGTAGCCAGACTTGATGCTGGGGTAGGTCCGGCCATATATTGGGGTAGGTCTCTCGCTGTTTTGGGGTAGGTCGAACGGAATAGCCGGGACCTATCCCGTAAATTGACCTCGCAGCGCATAGAGTGATGTAGGTGCCAGCACTTTCGTTGGACCTACCCCAAAGTAAAAAATTGTGAAAAAACTGTAACTTTAGGGTATGGAAAAGAAATATCGGTTTTTGGGAGCCGTCCTTTTGGTGGCTATCCTGCTTCTGTCCGGAATGACTCCGCGGACGCAGGGAAAACGGGTTGTGTTCATCGGGGATTCAATTACTGACGGCAACTGGGGGATTGTCTACCATTACAAACCCACTTCTGCAGAACGCAGCCAGACGGACTTGAACCACATCTACGGGCACAGCTACGTGATGCTCATCGCCTCCGACTGGCAGAGTCGCCATCCGAAGGCAGGGCATGTGTTCTTCAATCGCGGGTTCAGTGGTCACAAGCTTTCCGACCTGGCCGGAAGGTGGAAGGAAGACGTACTCGACCTCAATCCGGACGTGCTTACGGTGCTGGTCGGGAGAAACGACGTACATTCATATTTCTACAACCGGAAAGACGACACCCCTCCTTACGACTACGATCGATGGGAAAGCACTTACCGGGATCTCCTCCGTCAGGTTAAGAAACAGAATCCTGCCGTCAGGCTGGTCCTTTGCCCTCCTTTTCTTTTTCGCGAAGGCAATATGGCCAACGCTCCCGACTATGAGATGCAAAAGGAGATGACCACCAGAATGGCCGACATCGTCCGGAAGCTTTGCAAGGAGTTCGATGCCACCCTGATGCCTTTTGACGAGATGTTCGACAAGCTTATCGCCAAGGAGCCGGTGCCCGGTTACTGGATATGGGACGGCGTCCATCCCTCCGCCGCCGGTCACCGCCGCATGGCAGACCTGTGGGAGAAGAAGGTGAAATTGTGAGTTGATTAACCGAATTCAGAAATTGTTCTCAATGACAGCACGGACCAGTTCGCGGCCAGCGACCCGGACGCCCTTGCTGGCGTCGACTCCCGCGAAGTCTATCATAATGATTCCCACAGGAGCGGAGAGTTGCCTGATGTATTCAGCGGCCTGCGGGTTGATCTCTCGGGCGAGCTTTCGGTAATTGGGGAGATTTCCGAGATAGCCCGATGTGTGATTGATGACGAGCGGACGGGGTGGCAGGGATGTGGCCGTCGCGTCGAGCAGGCCCCGAACCGCATCCCATTTTGTTTCGACGTCATCCGGATCATAATAGTCCTGCACCCATAGCCGCTCGTTTACACCATCCGGCCCGATGATTGAAGCGGCCTGCTGGTCAAGAAGTTCCTTGCCGTGCGACCATCCTTCGACATAGCCGCCGACGGGTCCTCCTTCATAGCTGTTGCGGCTCAGTACGAGGATCTTACCCCGCAGCGCTCCGACAGTTAAGTCCGGCCGCCATGCAACCACACGGTCGGAATGGGATTCCAGTATCTTGTAGAAGGCCGGGGCCCAGTCCGGATTATCCCCGTCCGCCTCCCGTTCATGTCGGATAAGCACGATGGCAAATTCGCCGGGATGCCGTGAGAGAGCGTGCGACAATATGAGGAGCGCTTCCTTCAGTGTGACATGCGTTGAATACTTGTCATGGTAGATGCCCATCACGCCGTTAACCAGCGCAGGCCGCAAATCGAAAGCCCGGACGCCTGAGTTTCCAAAGTGCTTCGATGTCGAGTTCCTGCGCCCGTGTCCACTGCGGCCATGCCGTTACTCCAGCGGTGGCCGCATCGTGCGCCCCGGGAATGGAAACACAAGTGAGCGGCGTGTCATCGTCCAGACGCGACATCCACGCCGCACCGTCCCATCCAGGCGGATCGGGCTCAATCCCTGAGGTGCATGCTGAAATCAGCATGGAAGCGAAGAGGATGGTCAGGCAGCGGATTCTGTTCATAGGATCTCTACATTTGATTATTAGGGAAATTAAGTAAATATACAAAAAAGAGAGTCTTTGTCCAAATAGGGAACTAAAATGCTAGAAAGATTGTTAACTTTGCTCACGTGTTGAAAGGCTGGCTGGTTTTGCGGCGTAAGTGTTGACGCGAAAGGGATGACGGCGTTGTCTGGTGCCTTTCGCGGCAGGTTTTGGCGGGAAATAGCCGGTTTTATTGGCACGAAAGGGATGAGATAGATGAATGATTCCTTTCGTGACAGTAAAATGCTTCGCGGTGGGTGGTGGCAGTGCCCCCGTAAACAAAGAAGGCCGCCTGGCGGGCCAAGCGGCATCAGCCGCTAGCGGAGGGCGTTGCGTGGGCCTGTGAGATAGCAGCCCGTAGCGGTAGGTCTGGGCGGAGCCCAGTAGACACAAGTCCGCATCAGCGGACCG
This sequence comes from Bacteroidales bacterium, assembly GCA_016290385.1. Lineage (GTDB taxonomy): Bacteria > Bacteroidota > Bacteroidia > Bacteroidales > UBA932 > Cacconaster. Next base: position 4,323 of record JAEETO010000102.1, read on the forward strand.
CCGGAGGCCGGTACTTTTGCAAGGCAGTTCGAATCCGCAGAAAGCCCGCATAGCAAAAGTACTAAGGCCGGGAGGCGCGGGGGTTCGGGGGCATGCCCCCGTAAACAAAGAAGGCGCCCTGCGGGCGCCTGTGGAAACAACTGGATTCGAACCAGTGACCCCCTGCTTGTAAGGCAGGTGCTCTAAACCAGCTGAGCTATGCTTCCGGTTTGGGAGTGCAAAAATAGGAACTTTTTGATAAAACGCAAAATATAAAGGATATTATTCGGTATGAGAAAGTTGCTCTTGTCTGTCACCTGCGCTGCGCTGATGCTCGCAGCCTGCAATACGCCGAAAGAACCCGTCAATCCTTCGGTGCTGGCTGCGCTCGACGCGCTGCCCGCCCTGGTTGATTCCTGCGGCATCCCGGTCCTGCAATATTGCTATTTTTCGCCGCAAGGCGAACTGCACGGACTCGTGCAGGCACAGGATACGACCTTTGACATCCCGCAGCCAGTCACTGAGGAAAGCATCTTCCAGGCGGCCTCTTTGAGCAAGCCGGTCTTCGCCTATATCGTGATGCGAATGGTCGACCGGGGCGAAATCGACCTTGACCGGCCTGTCGCAGATTATACTGATATTGAGCGCTTTGAGGATAAGGAGATGGCCCGGCGGCTGACGCCGCGCATCGTGCTTTCGCACCAGACCGGCCTGCCGAACTGGGCGGCCGGGCCGTCGTCAGACGAATGGCCGACAAGCTGCATCACGTTCAAGTATCCGGCCGATTCCTGCTTCGCCTACTCGGGAGAGGGCTACGCCTTCCTGCAGCGCGCCGTGGAAGCCATCCAGGGCGCTCCGCTCGATGAAATCGCCCGCCGCGAAGTCTTCGAGCCTTTCGATATGCCGACCACTTCCTACGACTGGCAGCCTGCCTATGATACCCTGGCGCTGGTGGGCTTCAACCGCGACGGTGAAAACCGCGGGCAAGGACGCCATCCGCGCGCCAACTGCGCCTATACCTTGCGCACCAACGCTCGCGAATATGCGCGATTTATCCAGCATGGCCTGCTGAACGGCGAAGGCCTCTCAGACGCTGCGCACAAGGAGATGTTCCAGCATCAGGTGCATGCCCAGCGTTATGCCGACGAGCCGCGGGCCTGCGACAGCTCGGTGTTCTGGTGCCTGGGCTTCGGGGCCGTGGAAGAGCCTTCGGCCGGTGCAGGGGAGTACTACTGGCACTGGGGCGACAATGGTAACTTCAAGGCACTCTGGCTCTTGCATCCTGGCACCAAAGAAGGCTTCGTATATTTCTCGAACCGTGCGACCGGCCACGACCTGCTTGATCCTTTCCTGAAAGAACTGACCGGGGAGGATCTTCCCCTGAACGACTGGATCCGGAACTGACATGGTGGCGAAAGACGAAAAACGGGAGATCTGGCTCGACTGGCTGCGGGTGATGGCCTGCTTCCTGGTGATGGCAACGCACAGCTGCGAGCCCTTCTATCTGGGTGGGGAAGGCTCCCTGATCCTGACGAAAGCCGATGCGGTCTGGGTTTCCGTCCTGAATGTGATCCCGCGGGCGGCTATCGCGCTTTTCATCTTTACTTCCAGCTACTTGCAGTTCCCGCTGCATTATTCTTCCGGTGAATTCTTCAAGCGGCGTGCGAAACGGATCCTGGTTCCGTTCATCTTCTGGAGCATCGTCTATGCGCTGGTCTGGGGCGAGCCTGTGCAGAACTTCAAGGACCTGCTGCTGAACTTCAACTATGCGGCTGGCCATCTCTGGTTCGTCTACATGCTCATCGGCGTCTACCTGATCATGCCGCTGCTTTCTCCCTGGGCCGAGAAGGTAGGGAAGCGGGAACTACAGATTTATCTGGCTATCTGGCTCTTCACGACCTTGATTCCGCTGATCCGCCAGTGGGTGGGTGGCCCGGCACCCGTCATTTACGGGCCGTCCGGCATCCCCAATGCGGCCAAGTATCCGCTCTGGGGCGAGGCAAGCTGGAACACCTACGGAACGTTTTATTACCTGAGCGGCTTCATCGGCTATTTGTTGTTGGGGTTGTATTTCAGGAAGTTTGTGGGCAAGTTGTCGTGGGCAACGACGCTGGGCGTCGCCATTCCGGCGTTTTTCATCGGTTTTCTAATCTGCCATAAAGGCTTCCTCAATCAAGTCCTGGCCGATTCCGGCGGTGTCTTTCCAGTAGAAGGTCCCGTCGGCCTGGCAGCGTTGTGGGAAGGACCATGGCTCAACGATACTTTCGGCGTCGCGATGATGACGCTTGGCTGGATTCTGGTCTTTCGGAAAATTGAATCGGGCGGCCGCTTCTACGAAAAGATTCTGCTGCCCGTCTCGAAGGCCAGTTACGGTATGTATCTGTGCCACTTACTCTTACTGGTATATGTATCGGGCACGATACGCAGCTGGCTCGGCTTGGGTGAGGCTGGTGTCCTGGGCATCTGGACTACGCCCGTCGAGATTCTCGCCATAGCCATTCTTTCCTTCATCGGCGTAGCCCTTTTCAGCATCCTGGTTCAAAAGATTCCGAAAATAGGCAATTGGCTGATGGGTTAGGGGCTTTTCTTGGCGCTCTGGGCTATTGCTTCTCAGACCGACTCGCAAGCGAGTCTCCTTCCCAAAATTGCCGAGTCAATTTTGGGCCCCTCCCTCTATCAACCGAGGGTGGTTAGGGTCCTCAAAGCAATAGCCCAGAGCGCTTGAGAAAAGCCCGAAGAAATCAAAAGCCGAAGATCTCTTCGATCTGCTGCATGACTTCGTAGCGGTCCCAGTCGGCGCGGTTGGCGAAGATCAGGACGAGCGCCTTGTCTTCAGGGTAGCGGGCCGCGAGAATCTTGAAACCGCCGTTGTCGCCCGTGTGATAGATCACTTCCTTGGTCGAGTCAGTCTTCGGCTCGATGAACCAACCGTAGCCGTACCAGGTGTTCGGACGGTTCTGATAGTCGCTCCAGGGGCTGTCGCTCGCATAGGTGTGCGGAGACTGCGCATCCACCCGGGACGCCTCGCTGAGCACCTTGTT
>JAEETO010000018.1 GCA_016290385.1 Bacteroidales bacterium
CACGATGTCCACGATGTAGCGTTCAATCTTCTCGTCCATATATACGTCGCGCACCACCTCGCGGGCCCGGACGATGTCTTCGGGCTTGAGCTGGGTCGTGGGGCGCGGGAACGCACCCTGGTTGTTCATCCGGATGATGAGTTTCTCTTCCTCTTTCTTGGGATACGTGACCTTGACCTTCAGCATGAAACGGTCGACCTGTGCCTCAGGCAGCGGATAGGTACCCTCCTGCTCGATCGGGTTCTGCGTCGCCATCACCAGGAAAGGTTCCGGCAGCTTGAAGGTGGTTTCGCCGATGGTTACCTGGCGCTCCTGCATGGCCTCGAGCAGTGCCGACTGCACCTTGGCCGGGCTGCGGTTGATCTCGTCGGCCAGCACGAAGTTCGCGAAGATGGGGCCCTTCTTGATCTGGAACTGCTCGCTCTTCTGGCTGTAGATCATCGTGCCGATCAGGTCGGCCGGCAGCAGGTCCGGGGTGAACTGGATGCGGTTGAATTTGGCATCCACGATCTGTGCGAGCGTGTTGATGGCCAGGGTCTTGGCCAGGCCCGGCATGCCTTCGAGCAGGATATGTCCGTTGGCAAGCAGGCCGATCAGGAGATTGTCGACGAGCTGTTTCTGCCCGACGATCACCTTGCCCATCTCCATCTGGATGATGTCGACGAAGGCGCTCTCCCGTTCAATGCGTTCATTTAATTCTTTAATGTTTACGCTATCCATGACAAGTGTGATATTTTTTGTATTTTTGTTGTCTGTAACAATCTTGCAAATGTAATAAAAATATGCGGCTCTTCGTCCAGCTTTCCTACGACGGAAGTCCTTTCTGCGGATGGCAGTCACAACCCGATGTCCCTTCCGTGCAGGACGAGATGGAACGGGCGCTGTCGATCGCGTTGGGAGAGAAAATCACCGTGGTCGGGGCGGGGCGGACGGATACGGGCGTGAATGCACGGCATTTCCTTGCACATTTCGACGTTTCCGCCTGGCCGCACGAAGAGTCCGAACGGCTCCTACGCAAAATAAATGCCATTCTGCCGCCCGCCATTGTGGCAGAGGCTTTCTATCCGGTTGCGGACAACGCGCATGCACGCTTCGATGCCATCAGCCGCACCTACCGCTATTATATCCACCTGACGAAAGATCCCTTCGCCCGCCATTCCTGCCGCTGCTGGTATAAGCTGGACGTGGATGCCATGAACCGGGCGGCCGCCCTGTTGCTGGGCCGGCACGATTTCTCGAGCTTCGAGAAGACGGGAGGCGCCAACAAGACGGACATCTGTACCGTGACCGAAGCTTCCTGGACGGCGGTCGATCCCACGCATCTGGTCTTTACCATCACGGCCGACCGTTTCCTCCGCAACATGGTCCGCGCCACGGTCGGCACGCTTTTGGAAGTGGGAAGGGGGCGTCGCGCGCCTGAGTGGGTGGCCGAGGTGCTGGCGGCACGCGACCGTTGCCTGGCGGGACAGTCCGTCATTGGGGAAGCCCTCTTCCTGGAAGAGATCCGCTACCCGTATCCTTTGCAAACAATTTAAAATTATAGAATCATTATGCTTTCTACATTTCTCCAGACCACCGCAGACGCCATCGAAGCGGTTCCCGTGCAGGAAGAACTCTCCTTTTCGTTGATCAGCATGGCTGCCAAGGGCGGCTGGCTGATGCTGGTGCTGCTGGCACTCTCCATCATCGCCATCTACATTTTCGGCAAGAAATGGTGGGCCATCCGCCAGGCCGGCAAGATCGACAGGAATTTCATCAAGGATGTGGACAACTACCTGCTGGAAGGAAAGGTCCGTTCGGCCCGTGCACTGTGCAAGCGCAGCGATACACCGATTGCCCGCATGATCGACAAAGGCATCGAGCGCATCGACAAGCCGCTGGCAGACATCCGGATTGCCGTCGAGAACGTGGCCAACGTGGAGGTCGCCCAGCTCGAGAAAGGACTTCCCGCCCTGGCGACCATCGCCGGCGGCGCGCCGATGATCGGTTTCCTCGGTACGGTGATGGGCATGGTGCAGGCCTTCTTCAACATGGCGCAGGCCGGCAACAACATCGATATCACCTTGCTTTCCGGCGGTATCTATACAGCCATGATCACCACGGTCGGCGGCCTGATCGTCGGTATCCTGGCCTACTTCGGCTACAACTTCCTGACGGCCCAGGTCACGAGCCTTGTGTCGAAAATGGAGGCAGCTTCCATTGAATTCCTCGACGCCGCCCAGGCCCGCAAAGAAAACAAATCCGAACTGTAGCCATGGCAATCAAACGGACCACGAAAGTTGACCCGTCCTTCTCGATGTCGTCGATGACCGACATCGTGTTCCTGCTGCTGATCTTTTTCCTCGTCACCTCGACGCTGGTCAATCCCAACGCCCTGAAGCTCCTGCTTCCCAAGAGCACGGGGCAGGTGGCGGCCAAGGCGACGGTAAGCGTGTCGATCAAGCATTATCCGCAGGAAAACCGGGTGACCTATCACATCAACGGCAACCAGAAGCCGGTGGCCTTCAGTGAGATCGAGCCGCAGCTCCGTGAACTGCTCCAGTTCGAGGACGACCCGACCTTCTCGATCTATGCCGACGAGACGGTGCCTGTCAAGGAAGTGGTGGCGCTGATGAACATCGCCAAGCGCAACCACTACAAAGTCATCATGGCCACCTCGCCGGAATAATCCGATCTACAAGGAGATACCATGGACCGGTCCAACTGGGTAGGCATAGGATTGACGGTAGCGCTGCATGCGCTGCTGCTGGTCGTGTGCGTCAAGGGCGGGCTGAAATACCTCTATCCGCCGCCGCAGGAGCAGGCTGTGCTCATGGAATTCCCCGAGGATTTCATCCCCGAACAAGTGACGGTGGGCAACGAGCCGCGTGCCGAAGTGCCGGACCCGGAAAATGAGGTGGAACTGGTCAAGCGCTCCGAGGCGCCCGTCAAGGGCACGAAAGCCAATGATGCCGAAGAGGCAACGGTCGGCAACGACGGAGATGTCGAAGTACCCGAGCCTGTGCGCCAGATCGACAAGCGGGCGCTTTTCCCGTCGGCGGCCAACAACCGCAAGGACACGCTGGCAACGCAGACGGCTGCCCAGCCGACGCCGCGTTTCGACGAAGGACATGCCAGCGGCAATACGATGTCGGGCTCGTCCGACGGCGAGCCGTCTGCAAGACTGGCAGGCCGCAACGTCGTCGGTTCGCTGCCGCTGCCCGAATATGGCGTCCAGAAATCCGGCCGGGTCGTCGTCAAGATCCTGGTCGACCGCGAAGGGAATGTGACCGACGCCATTCCCGGCATGGAGGGCACTTCTGTGACCGACCGTTCGCTCTGGGCGGCTGCGAAGAAATCCGCCCTCCAGGCCAAGTTTACGGCCAACGAAAAAGCCCCCGTCTCCCAGGAGGGAACCATCACCTACATCTTCAGGTTACAGTAATCAGAAGAACGGCAGAGATTTCTTGAAATAGTCGCGCAGGGGATCTTCGACCACGACGGACGCATCGACATGCGCACAGATGGCGAAGTAGCCTACGACATGGTCGCCCTCGATGTTGCACAGGGGATTGGCCGGCTGCGGGGAAAGAAGCGGAATGTAAAGCGCATCCATCGTCAGGGCGATCAGATACCTGTAGAAGGTATCATCGATGGTATAGATGTTCAGGGTAATGACGTCACCGGTCTCCAGGAATTTGAAGCAATCCCCGAATTTCTGCCGGTTGATGGCTGACTGCATCATGAACATGAACGGGAATCCCTTGATGACGCTGCCGCTGAAATAGTGGTCGATGGTGACATAGGAAAGGAAGAGCGGAAGCAGATTCCCGTTGACGGAATAATTGACCAGATAATTGCTGTAGAAATCACGGTCGGTTCCCCAGAGACCGATGGTCCAGGTACTGTCCATGTCCATTTCCTGTCCGCCCAGATAGGCATAGTCGATATCCTTGAGTTCGAAGCCGGGTTCCGGCATCGAATTTTCGGACGTGAATTCCCGGCCGTCAGGGAGCCGGATTTTCAGATGATAGACGTGGTCCGTATGGCAGCAGAAGCCGGTCGGCGCGACGTAGACACCATCCTCCTTTTCCGTGAAAACGACGTCGTCCACCATGACGGACGCACCTTTGACCATCGGGCGGTCCATGTCTTCGAAATACGGGATGGTTTTGGAAAGAAGGATGCGCTGGGGGTAGTCCGGCCGGTCTGTCAACAAGGCTTCGACAGCCAGGTAGTCTTCATAGTCGGAGTCAGAACTGATGATGATCTCCTCCGAACAGGCGGAGGGAAGGACCAGGATCAGCAAGGCCAGAAGCAGGATATGGGGTCTGCACATTCGCATCGGTCAGAATTTTATATTGCAGGAAATGGACGGAAGGATGGTGAAAAGATAGGTCTTCTCGGCCTGGGCACGCTGCGTCAGGGCATCATAATGGAACCCGATGGACCAGGCGTTGTGCCGTGCGTACGCGTTGTAGATGGAGAGGTTCCATTCGGCCGACCAGGGCTTGTCCGCGACGCGGCGCTTCGTACGCCAGGTCAGGGAAAGGTCGAGCCGGTGATAGTCCGGCATCCGGTCGGTATTGCGGGTTGAATAGATGCGGACCCACCTGTCCATGAATTGATAACGCCCGATCGGGTAGGTCGTCGGGGCCCCGCTGTAGAACACCCATTCCGTTGAGGCGGACAACTGTTTGGAGAAGTCATAGGTCAGCACGAAATTGACGGCATGCTCGTGATTGAGCGGCGACTGGTAGGGAACGCCGTCATTGATTTCGGGAATATGGTACATACAGTTGGACCAGGTGTAGGACAACCAGCCGTTCCAGCGGGAGAAATCGTATTTGATCATGGCTTCGACTCCGTAGGCGCGGGAAGTGCCCGTCCGGAGCAGGCCTTCGGCGTTTACGTCGTCGATCACAAGTCCGGGATTGTCGATAAAGTCCATGGTGTTCTTGTTGTACTTGTAGAATCCTTCAAGGGAGAGGCGAACGGCCTGTTTGGCTACGAGTGCATCCAGACCGAGCGAGAACATGTCGGTACGCTGCGGCTTGAGGTTGGGTGAAGCGGCGAACCAGGCATCGATGGGACTGCCGGTGATGCTGACGCGGGCCTGCTGCAGATACTGGTAGCTGCGGTTGTAGGATACTTTGGCAGACAGGTCGTCGGTGATGGAGAGCGAGGCCGAGAATCTGGGCTCCAATCCGCCATAACGCTTGATGATGTAACCTCTTCCCATGTTGCGGGCGATGATCAGTTCATGGGTTTCCGGGTCGTAGTAGCGCTGCTCGGTAGGACCGAGACGCGTGAACCACGCAAAGCGCAGTCCGTAGCGGAGGGAGAGCGGTCCCAGCTTCTGCTCATTCTGGATATAAAGGGCGGGCAGGATGGCACGGTACTCCGGGATATGGACTTCATGGATATAAGACGTTTCTTTGCTGGGGACGCTGACGCCAGGTTCGATGTTGAACCAGGCTGTCTGGATGCCCGCCTTCATGGTATTGTTCTTGTCGGGGTACCAGGTCCATCCAGCCCTGAACCCGGTTTCCCGGATGGCTTGGTAGAAATCGAATTCCGCACTCTCCAGGTCGAAACTCATGTTATTCCGGTACAGCGTATTGTAAACGATGATATCGGATGTCAGCTTGGGAGAATAGATATGATTCCAGCGGAGGGACTGGGTGTGATTGGCAAAAACGAAGGTGCTCAGGCCGAGGCCGAATTCTTCGATCTTGAGGGCCAGCAGGTCCTGCCCGCTGAAGGCGCTCAGGAAGATGTGGTCCTTTTCAGAGGCCTTCCAGCTGATCTTGCCGTTCAGGTCGTAGAAATACAGGTTGGTACCTTCCGGGATCGATCCTTTCGCCAGCGGCAGGAAGAGTTCCAGATAGGTCCGTCGTCCTGCCAGCATAAACGACAGCTTGCCCGGGACGATGGGCCCTTCCAGGAACAGTTTCGAACTGATGAGACCGATGCTGGCATTGCCGCCGAACTTCTGGTTGTTGCCGTCTTTGGTGGAGATGTCGAGCACGGAGGAAAGGCGTCCGCCATAGCTTGCCGGAAAGTCGCCTTTGTACAGGTCCGCGCCCCGGATGACATCGCCGTTGAACATCGAGAGGAAGCCCAGGAAATGGCCGCAATTGTAGATGGGCGCTCCATCGAGCAGGATCAGGTTCTGGTCGAGGCCTCCGCCCCGCACGCTGAAGCCGGTGGATCCTTCACTCGGCGACTGGACGCCCGGCATCATCTGGATGATGCGGATGATGTCTGCTTCGCCCATCATGGCGGGCAGTTGCCTCACCAGCGAAGCGTCGACTCGCTGCAGGCCCATCTGCGGGAGCTTGATCTCCTCGCGGTTGGGATGCGAAAAGATGGTGGCTGCCTCCAGCATGTCCGGATCGGGCTGCAGCAGGAAGTCCAAGATGAGCGATCCGCTGACGTCTTCTACCTTTGCCTCTTCCGTCTTGTAACCAAAGTAGGCACAGTAAATCTTCTGTTTGCCAGCCGGGATGCTGAGGGAATAGAAGCCGTTGACGTCGGCGGCTACGCCCGTTTTCTTGTCTTCCGTGTAAATGATGGCCTGGGTCATGGGCTCACCGCTCTTGGCGTCCCTGACATGGCCGGAGATGGTGATGCTGCGGCCTTGTGCCAGGGCCATTACTGAGCAGAAGAAGAAAATGCCCAGAAGGATATATTTCTTGTTGGAGGGATTGTTCACGGGCTAATACTGGATAAGTGTGACTACGCCGTCCATCGTGGCGACAAGGAGCTGACGGGCGGGAAGGGGGACGATGCTGTTGATCAGGGCGACTGAAATCTTGTGCTTCCAGACGAGCGATCCGTCTTCGGCGTTGAGACAGAAGAGATTGCCCTTGTCTGTGGGAACAAAGACCAGTTTGCCGTCGGCACTGCAGGCGCAGGGTGTCGGCGCGATTTCGTATCCGAAGCCCGGATGCGTCTCCCAACGCAAAGCGGCGTCCCGGGCCGTCGTGGAATAAGCCTGTACACTGTCGAACATCGTCTTGACATAGATGGTTGCGCCATCGGGCGAGAGGGCTATGGATTCGCGGCCGCCGGGATGGACCCACAACTGTTGTCCCGTCCTGGCATCCAGCGCATACGTCTTCCGTTCGGGCGTGACCACGAAAATCTTGCCAAAGGCCTTGACCGGATAGACGGCCGCCGGCGAATACATGCGGGAGCCCTTGGTCTGCCAGGTCCACTGGACGGTGCCGGTACGCGGATCCAGCGAATAGAGCGTATTGGCCCAGTCACCGAACACCAGCTGTTCCCGGTCGATATACGGCTTGCATTCCACGAAGCCTGCGATTCCGTCACGTGACCAGAGCAATTTTCCGTTTCTTGCTTTCAGGGCCCGGAAGACATGGTCCGAAGACCCGACATAGGCGATTCCGTCCTGGATGACCGGCGAAGCCAGTACGGATTTCCCGCAACGGTAGCGCCAGCGGAGTTTTCCGTTCTTGAGCGACAGGCAGTAGATATAGCCGTCAGAGGAGCCGATCACCACCCGGCGCTTCCAGACGGCCGGTGTCGAGAACACCTTGCCTTCCGTGGCGAAACGCCAGATTTCACGGCCTGTCCGGGCGTCGAGTGCCTTCACGACGCCGGCTTCGTTGGCATACAGCACATAGTTTCCGGCCTTGACTGCGCCGCAGCCGATGTCGCCCTCGTCCTGGCTGCGCCAGATCTCCTGTACCTGCGGGTAGTCACGGTTCGCGTCGAATTTCAGGAAAGGATAATTGAGCGGAAGGCCGTAGGGATTGTCCCGTCCGGCTGCCCGGTCGGGTTCATATTGCGGTGTGTCAGTGAGACGCTGCGTATACCAGGGCTTCCTGTCCTCGGGCACGATGACCCGGCCTTCTTTGTCTACCAGGATGCGTTCGTGGGCGGAGAAGACACCGTCGGCGATGTCGATGATGTTGTAGCCGACTTCCTTGCCCCGGTCCGGAGAGCGGCCCAGGATGCCCGGGACCCCTTCGTAATCCAAAATCGTATTCTTGTGCCAGTGGCCGCCGACCAGCAGCTGGATATTGCCCTTTTTCAGGGTATTCATCACCTGGAAGTAGTTGAGGATCGACGTGTCCTGCGGATAGTGGTTGACAAAGATGACAGGCTGTGATTTCGGCGTGGCTGTCATGACCGAATCGAGCCAGGTCAGGCTTTCGTGCGGCAGCAGGGCCGGTGCCATGCGCATGTTGGGCCCACTGTTGCAGCCGAGGAACTTGATGCCGCCAGCCTCGAAATCGAACTGCTCGTAGCCGAACACCTTGGTGAAGGTGTTGCAGCCGCTTTCCGACCATTTGGCGTCGTGGTTGCCCGCCACGATCCAGTAGGGGTGGTCAAGCGAGTCCAGCATGGCCTTGGTCATCACGATCTCGTGGTCGGCGCCGAATTCGGTGATATCGCCCCCGAAGATGGTGAACTGGATATCCGGCCGGCTGTTGATGTCGGCAATGCAACGGCGGAGATTCTCGATGCGGGGATTCCCTTCACAGATATGGATATCAGACAGATAGGCGAACCGGACCGGCGTCGTCTGGGCCGCAGAAGCCACAGCCGCGCAGAGCACACAAAGTACGAGCAGGAAATGGAGTCGTTTCATCCCGGCAAAGATAGAGATATTTTTAATATGTAGAATCGATTATTTTACCGATTCCAGCGGTATGAGTCCTCGAGAGGCGCGATGCCGGCGAGCTGGAGGATCCGGGCGACGAAGGTGTCGACCAGGGTATCCAGGCTGTCGGGACGGGTATAGAAACCGGGTGCTGCCGGGGCGATGACGGCACCGGCCTGGGCCAGCGTCGTCATATTTCGCAGATGAATGAGATTCAGGGGCGTTTCGCGTGGAACCAGGATGAGCGGACGGCGCTCCTTGAGCTGCACGTCGGCGATGCGGGCGACGGCATCGTCGGCGGTACCTGTGGCGATGCGGGCAAGGGTACCCATGGAGCAGGGGAGGACCACCATCACGTCGGCCGCGGCGCTGCCCGAACAGAAAGGACTGTCGAAACGCCGGTTGTCGAGCAGGGTGAAACGGCCTTCCACGGGACCGTCACCCAGCTCATGCCGCCAGACTTCGCGGGCTGTATCGGTCATCAGCAGGTGGACCGCAACCCCGTCGAGGGCGGCAGTCCGCTCCAGGAAGCGCTGCGCATAGCATGCCCCGCTGGCACCGGTGACGGCCAGGACCACTTGTCTAGAGATATTCATCCAGCAGGATCTTTTTCAGTTTCTCCATGCCTACGGTAGCGGGCTCCTGAATCTGCGTGAACTTGTTGTAATCCAGCCGGATCGGCTTGGGATCGATCAGGAAGATAGGCGTTCCGTACTGCACATAGCGGAAGAGCCCGGCGGCCGGGTAGACGTTGAGCGAAGTGCCGATGATCAGCAGGATGTCGGCTTCCGACACTTCGCGGGCTGCCGGCGTCATCATGGGCACGGCTTCCCCGAACCAGACGATATGGGGCCGGAGCTGGACGCCGCGGCTGTCCGTGTCGCCCAGGTTGACGTCGTGGTAGCCGATGTCCTTTACGCCGCGGGTCCCTTCGCCGATATCCTCCCGGTCTTCGGGGCGGACCTTTGTCAGTTCGCCGTGCAGGTGGATGATCTTGGAGGAGCCGGCGCGCTCGTGGAGATTGTCCACGTTCTGCGTGACCACGGTCATGTCGAAATAGCGCTCGAGTTCCGCGATGATCTTGTGCGCCTTGTTGGGCTGCGCCGTCTCCAGCTGGTGCCGGCGTTCGTTATAGAATTGAAGGACGAGGCCTCTGTTGCGATACCATCCTTCTATGTCGGCCACGTCGGCGACATTGTAGTTTTCCCACAGTCCGTCACTGTCGCGGAAGGTCTTGATTCCGCTCTCTGCGCTGACGCCTGCGCCCGAAAGTACGACGAGTTTCTTCATGATACAAAATAGTAATTGCGGAGCCAGTATTCAAACAGGGGATCGGTCAGGCGCGCATTGTCTTCTTCGTCAAAGACCACCAGTTCCCGCTTGGCAAGGGCCTCGCGGCTGCGCGCCACGCCGGCCGATGAATTGAGCCGGTAGCGTTCCATGGTTTCAGCGCTGCTGAATTTCCGGATGCCGTCGACGATGGCATGGAGCAGGTTGATCTGGTTGACCGTCAGGTCGAAAAGCCAATGTTTGAAGCGCGGGACGTGGATGGCCAGCAACATGTCGCGCGCATGATTGACGGTGACCCGGCTCACATAGCCGGCCGGCTGGCTGTAGCAGAACGAACAGAGTTGCTTCACGTACCACATGTTGCCCGCGGACATCTCATGGATGGCCAGTATTTCTTCCGCTTCGATGACGCGGCCCAGGTTGAGGAAGGCGGAACGGATGTATTCGCACACCAGCCGTTTATCGATGGGTTGCAGCTGCATCGTCCGGCACATGCCATAGAAACATTTCCGTTCTTCAAAAATGCTTTTCATGGCGTTGACGAACGAGCCGGTAAACAGGTAGCGGATGGCTTTTTGCCGGCTCCACGGACGGTCGAGCATCTCGAGCTGGAATTGCTCGTCCTCGATGCGGAGCAGGTTCTGGAATTCCTTGAAATAAATGATCATCTGTGCGCCGGACTCGCCTGCGATGATGCTGGGAAGGTCGAAGAGTTTTTTTTCGGGAACCTCGTCGAGGGAGATTTCGAAAGGAAGCAGGGCCCCCCGGTTCAACTCCTCGGCGCAGGCTTTCATCCGGGTGCGCCAGAGTGCGGTGAATTGTTCGTAGGTACGGAGTCCGGACAGGTCGATTTCACATACGATGACCTGGCTCTTTTTCTGAAGGTAACGGTCGATGGCTTCCCGTACGACAGTCTCTTTTCCGCTGCGAGCCTCGCCGTACAGGGCAAGGCTCGAACCGCCCTGTCCCAGTGCGGAGAACACGGCGGCTATCTCTGCGTTGCGGCCCACAATGCTGTCACCCGCAGGGATTTTGTCAAAGGAAAAGGGAAGATCCATGCTTCAAAAATGAAAAAACCGGCTGGAAAGCCGGGTTTTTTGCTATAATTCCTCGAAATTCACATCCGAAAATGCGCCCGGGGCCTGGTCCGGAGATGAAGGCTGCTGTACAGGTGCGGCATTTTCTTCGACCGGCAGCCGCTCGCGGATATAGTTTACAACTTCTTGAAGCCCGTCGGCGAATTTGTCGAAATCTTCTTTGTAAAGGAAAATCTTGTGTTTGTCGTACACGTAACGGCCATCCCGCTCCACGCGGCGCTTGCTTTCGGTGATGGTCAGGTAGTAATCGTTGCCTTTGGTGGCTTTAACATCGAAAAAGTAGGTTCTCTTTCCTGCTCTTACAGGCTTCGAATAGACGTCGTCTCCATTTCTTTCCTGAAAGCCTGCATTGTCATAATCCTCATAGTACATGTCTAAATCTTTTTAAACGTTTTTCGATAAACTCCTACAAAGATAGATTTTATTATTGAAAGAAACCACTTATCTTTGTGAAAATTTTCAGAAAACTTTGAAATGCTCTCTCGCAGACTGATCCGCATCAAGGCCTTCAAGACGCTTTTTGCCTACGAAGGGTCACATGCCGACAATGCGCTCACGGCACAGAAGACCCTGCTGGAGTCCTGTGACAAGGTCAAGGATCTATACTATTTCATGCTCAACATCTCTTCCTCGCTCATCCGGGTGGCGGAAGACAAGATTGCCGCCGGCATGCAGAAATTCCGGCCCACCGAGGAAGAAGCGCACCCCAATCTCAAATTCGTGCACAACCGTTTCGCGGCCCTGCTGTCGGACGATCCGGAATTCGGCCGTTACTGCATGCGCCGCGGCCTCCAGTGGGGAGAGTATGAACCTTTTGTGAAGCATATCTATAACTCCTTGATAACCAAGGATTATTACCAGAACTACATGAAATCGGGCGTGGATTCTTTCGAAGAAGACTGCCAGCTGTTCTCCTGTATTTTCCAGGATGAATTCGAAGACAACGAAGAGCTGGAATCCATTCTCGAAGACATGTCTGTCCTCTGGGTCGACGATCTGGCCTTCGCCCTGAATGCCATCATCGCCGGCATCGATGAGACGGCGCGGAAACACCTGGTCGTCCATCCTTCCACTTTCCTGAAGGAAGACGACAAGGACTTCGCCCTGCGGCTTCTGGCAGAATCCATCGCCCGCTACGATGAATATTTCGAACTGATCTCGCAGCACCTCGACAACTGGAAATCCGACCGTCTCGTGCTGACCGACGCCACCCTGATCGTCATGGGCATCACGGAAGCCGTGGTCTTTCCGACCATCCCGGTGAAAGTGACGATCAACGAATATGTGGAAATATCGAAGTACTACAGCACGCCCAACAGCCGTGTATTCGTCAACGGCATCCTCGACCGTATCATCCAGGAGAAGGTCGCCAGCGGCGAGGTGGTCAAGCAGGGGCGCGGCCTCTATGAACAATAACAAATAATACAATTAATATGATTCTTTCTCTGATTACCATCCTTCAGGCGCAGGGTGCCCAGAGTGGCGGCGGCCTGACCATGCTGTTGATGCTCGCACTCATCTTCGTGGTGATGTGGCTTTTCATGATCCGTCCCCAGCAGAAACGCCAGAAGGAACTCAACAATTTCCGCAACAGCCTCTCGAAAGGTGACAAGGTCGTCACCGTCGGCGGCATCTATGGCACCGTCATCGAGGTGACCGACAACAAAGTGCTGCTCGAGATCGACAAGGACGTCCGTATCAAGGTCGACAAGGCTTCGCTTGTGAAAGACTTCAGCGACGCCCAGCAGGCATAAGGCCCGATGCGGGATTTCCGGCTGCTCCTGCTCTCCCTGCTCATCGCCTGCCTCGTGTGGGTGATGCATACTTTCGCACTGACTTATTCAGCCAGCATGCCCTGTACGGTGCAGGTGACGACCAACCTGCAGGGATATGCCGCCGAGGCGACGGCGCGGGAAACCGTGCTGCTGCGCGGGAAGGCTTCCGGATTCTACCTGCTGCGCATGCGGGGCACGGGCCGCAAGCCCGTCCGCCTGTCCATCGTGGAGGATTCCCGGCATTTCAAGCCGGTGCCGGGTGTCGAGGATACTTTCTCGCTCCCGGTGTCCGAATTGCGTGACCGGCTCTCCGAACAGATGGGCGACCATTTTGAGATTGACTATATCGATGCCGAGGAACTGACCTTCACTTTCGCTCCCCAGTCGTTCGTCCGGGTGCCTGTCGTCGCCACGGTCGAGATGGATTTCCTACCCCAGTATATGCCGGTGGGGGAAGTCGTCCTGACGCCCGATTCCGTGTCGGTCTACGGGGCCGTGAAGGAGCTGCAGCGGGTTACACAGGTCCGTACCCAGTCCATCGCCTATTCGAAAGTGGACAAGCCGATCCAGGGCTATGTGGGCCTGGAGCCCGTTCCCGGCCTTCGTTTCGATATCGACCGGGTCCGTTTTGAAGTGGACGTGGACCGCTATGTGGAGACGACGATGACCCTGCCGGTAACGGTCAAGGGTGCGCCGGCCGGCCGGACGCTGGTTGTCCTGCCTTCCCAGGTGGAATTGACGTTCCGGGCGCCGTTCCGTCCGCAGGGCGGCCGCATCGTTCCGGAAGACCTTGCGCTGGTGGTGGATTACGCCGACTTCGCAGGGGCGGAGAGCACGAAGGTGATTCCGCGCCTGGTGACGCAGCGCGAGATTTACGCTTGGCGTATCAATCCCGGGCTGGTGGAATGTATCCAGATGGGGGGGCGATGAAAGAAGACAGTTGCGTGATCCTGTGCACCGGCGGCATCGGCAGCGGCAAGTCCGTGGTGTCGCGCGTGTTCCATGAAACGGGCCTGCCGGTCTACGACTGCGACAGGGCTGCCAAGGAACTGTACGACCGCGATACGCAGCTGCTTTCTGACATGGTTTCGTTGTGTGGCGAAGCTGTCCTGGATGCTGAAGGACGTCTTGACAGGACTGCCCTTTCACATCGGATCTTCGGCGACGCAGCGCTGCTCGCCGCCGTGGAAGACCTGGTGCATCCGGCTGTCATCCGGGACTTTGAAAACTGGAAAAAGCGACAGGAAAGCGCACTGGTGGTCATCGAATCGGCCATCCTGCTCGAGAAACCGCGTTTTGCGGGCATGATGGACTATACGGTGGTCGTGACGGCGCCGGAGGCAGTCCGTATCCGCCGTGTCATGGCACGCGACGGGGTGACGGAGGAGCAGGTACACAAGCGTATGGCTGCGCAATGGAGCGATGCGGAACGCATGGCAAAGGCCGATTTTATTTTGGAAAACGACGACCGTCAGGCGCTGTTGCCGGCGGTCCTGCAAATAATTGAAACGATTAAACAAAGATGGAAAAGACAGATTTGAAGAAAATTCTCTCCGTTTCGGGTGAACACGGATTGTTTGAATATGTAGCCCAGGGCCGTGGCGGCATCATTGCCGAGTCGCTTTCAACGAAGCAGCGTACCATGCTTGGCGCCAGCGCCAAGGTCAGTTCGCTGGCCGATATCTCGATCTATACCGACGAGACCGACGTGCCTTTGCGCAACGTGCTGACCGCCATGGCGGAGAAACTCTCCCAGGGTCCGGCCCCGGATCCGAAAGGCGATGCCAAAGCCATCAAGGCTTTCTTTGCGGAAGTGATCCCCGACTACGACGAGAACCGTTTCTATGTGTCGCACATGAAGAAGATTCTCGGCTGGTACGAGGAACTCCGCAATTATGCTTCGCTTGAATTCGCAGAGGACGAAGAGGAGCAGGAAGAAGAAAAAGCAGAGGAGAAGGCTGAGTGAAGCGCATCCAGGTCGTGACGATGGGATGCTCCAAGAACCGTGTGGATTCGGAGCATCTGATGCGCGTTCTGCAGGAGCGCGGATACGAGCTTGTGCCTGAAACCGTCGACCTGTCCTCCGGCCGGGTCGATGAGGTGATCATCAACACCTGCGGCTTTATCCAGGACGCCAAGGAAGAATCGATCAACGCCATCCTGGAGGCTGTGGAGGCCAAGAAAGAGGGGCTCGTGCAGAAGGTGTCGGTGTTCGGCTGCCTGTCGCAGCGCTATCGTTCGGAGCTCCCGCCCGAGATTCCCGAGGTGGACGAATGGAACGGTGTGCTGACCTTCGATACGCTGGGCCGCGTGCTGACCACGCCGAAGCACTATGCCTACCTGAAGATCGCCGAGGGTTGCGACCGCTCGTGTTCGTACTGTGCCATCCCGATGATCCGTGGTCCGCATGTCAGTGTTCCCATGGAGCAGCTGGTGGCGGAGTCGAAGCTGCTGGCGGCGCAGGGAGTGAAGGAACTGATCGTCATTGCACAGGACACGACCTATTACGGGCTTGACTTGTACGGGAAGCGGCGGCTGGGCGAGCTGCTTGCCCGGCTGGCTGAGATCGACGGCATCGAGTGGATCCGGCTGCACTACAGCTATCCGGCCGGTTTTCCGGAAGACGTGCTCCGGGTGATGGCCGACAATCCGAAGATCTGCCCCTACATCGACATCCCGCTGCAGCACAGCGCCGACAAGGTGCTCGCGATGATGCGGCGCGGCGTCGACGGCCGGCAGACCCGCGAACTGGTGGCCCGCATGCGGCAGCTTGTGCCCGGGGTAGTGCTCCGCACAACCCTGATCGTGGGACATCCGGGCGAGGGGGAAGCGGAATTCCGCGACCTGCTCGACTTCGTGCAGGAGTGCCGTTTCGAGCGCCTCGGCGCCTTCCAGTACTCCGAAGAAGAGGGAACCTACGGGGCCATCCACTACAAGGATGATATCCCGGCGGAAGTCAAACAGGAGCGCTACGACCGGCTGATGGAGCTCCAGAGCGGTATCTCGCTGGCTTTTAACCAGTCCCGCGTCGGCACCCGTACCCGCGTCCTCGTCGACTCCGTCTCCGGCGACGGCATCCTGGTAGCTCGCTCCCAGACCGAATCCCCCGAAGTCGACGGCGAAATCCTGATTAAAGGCACCGCCCCCGTCGGCCAGTTTGCCGACGTCACCATCACCGGTGCCGACGAATATGATTTAATTGCAGAATTGTAATATGGAATTACTGAAAGGAAAGGTCGCGCTGATTACGGGCGCGGCACGGGGCATCGGCAAACAGATCGCCCTGAAATTCGCGGAAGAAGGCGCCGATATCGCCTTCACCGACCTGGTCATCGACGAAATCGGAGAACAGACGAAGAAAGAACTCGAAGCCTTCGGCGTGCGTGTGCTCGCCCTGGCTTCCAACGCCGCCGATTTCGAACAGACCCATCACGCCGTCGAACAAGTCATGGAACACTTCGGCCGCATCGACGTGCTGGTCAACAACGCCGGCATCACCAAGGACGCCCTCATGCTCCGCATGAGCGAACTCCAGTGGGACGCCGTCCTCACAGTCAACCTCAAGAGCGCCTTCAACTTCATCCATGCCGTCTCTCCGGTCATGCTTCGCCAGCGGGGCGGCTCCATCATCAACATCAGCTCCATCGTGGGCGTCCATGGCAACGCCGGCCAGTGCAACTATTCCGCCTCAAAAGCCGGCATGATCGGCCTCGCCAAATCCATCGCTGCCGAACTCGGCCCCAAGGGCGTCCGCGCCAATGTGGTGGCTCCGGGCTTCATCCTGACCGACATGACCGAGAAACTTGGTCCCGAGGTGCTGAAGCAGTGGGAATCGAAGATCCCGATGCGCCGCGGCGGCACCCCTGCAGAAGTGGCGAAAGTCTGCACCTTCCTGGCCTCCGACCTCGCCTCCTATGTCTCCGGCCAGGTCATCCTGGTCGACGGCGGCATGGGAATGTAAAAAAGAGTCCGGTTGTTGAACCGGACTCTTTTTTCATAAAAACACGGGAACTTACTTCGCCAGGCCTTTCCAGACACCGGCTGCGCAGGCGCCGCCCACCATAGGGGCGAGGATGAATACCCACACATTGGCAAGGGCTTCACCGCCGACAAAGAGGGCCGGGCCGATGGAACGGGCCGGGTTGACGGAAGTACCGGTCAGGTTGATGCAGACCAGGTGGACGAGAATCAGCGTCAAGCCGATGGCCAGGCCGGCCAGGTTGCCCGCACCCTTCTTCGCGTCGGTCGTGCCCAGCACTACCAGCACGAAGATGAACGTTGCGATGAACTCGACGAGGAGTGCGCCACCCACGCCGCCGGCATTGGCGACGCCGTTGGTGCCGAGGCCGCCCGTCAGGTCGGGAGCCGCAACCACCTTGGTCAGAAGCAGAAGGACAGCACCGGCAATGATCGCGCCGATGACCTGGCCGATCCAGTAGCCGACAGCTTCACCCCATGACATACGGCCCGAAAGCGCGACACCGAAGGTGATGGCCGGGTTGATGTGGCAGCCGCTGATGCCGCCGATCGTATAGGCCATGGCCACGACGGTCAGACCGAAAGCGATGGCCGTGCCGACGACGCCGGCCGGCGTGTTGCAGCCGAGGAACATGGCCGTTCCGCAGCCCAGGAGCGTCAGGACGAACGTTCCGATGCATTCTGCAATGTACTTTTTCATAGGCAATATTGGTTAGGAATTAATACAATCTGGGTTAAAGTTAGCAAAAATAATCTGTCGTTATTCCAAGCCGATGCGGCTTTTGTCGGGAGCCGGCGGAGTGGGCGGCAGCGGTTTCCAGTTTTTCAGTTCGGCTTTCAGCACTTCGATGGCCTTGTCGAGCTGGGCGTCCTTGCCCTTGTAATCCTCGAAGGGGTTGATGTCGACCTCGATGTCGGGATCCACGCCGTGACCTTCGATAATCCAGTCGCCTTCCAGTGAGTAGGAGGTGAAGAACGGCGTGCGCATGTCCTGGCCGTCGAGATAATTCCGCGAGCCGGAGATGCCCACGATGCCGCCCCAGGAGCGCTTGCCGATGAGCTTGCCCAGGCCGAGCTGGCGGAAGCCATACGGGAAGAGGTCGCCGTCTGACGAGGAATACTTGTCGATGAGGCAGACCTTCGGGCCGTAGAACGACTGGTTCGGAACCGGTTCGTTCTGGCCGCCCCAGCGCGACATGCTCATACGGTAGACTTCACGCTGCAGGCGCTCCAGGATCATCGGGGAAACGTTGCCACCGCCGTTCATGCGGTCGTCGATGATCAGGGCCTTCTTGTCGAGCTGCGTGTAGAAGAGTTTGGTGAACATGTCGAGGCCTTCGGTGCTCATGTCGGGGATATGGATGTAGCCGATCTCGCCGTTCGAAGCCTTGTTGACCTTCTCGATGTTCCGCTGGACCCATTCGTAGTAAGCCAGGTTCGATTCGTCTTCCACGGGCTTCACATACACCGTGCGTGCATTCTTGCCGGCGGCATTGTCGGCAATCTCCAGCGCGACGGTCTTGCCCACCTTGCCCACGAGGGCCTGGTAGATGTCCACGAGCTCGGAAGCCGGGGTGCCGTTCACCTTCGTGATATACTGGCCGGCCTTGGCCTCTACGCCCGGCCCGTCAAGCGGTGAGACGAGCGTCTTGTCCCACGATGCGCCCTTGAAGACGTGCTCGATGCGGAAGGCGCCGGTCTTGGCGTCCTTGCTGAACTTGCCGCCCAGCAGGCCGGTCTTCACGCGCGGAATCTCCGGCACTTCGCCCGAGGTGATGTAGGCGTGGCCGATGGTCAGTTCGCCGATCATCTCGCCGATGAGGTAGGTCAGGTCGTGGCGGTGCTTCACATACGGGAGCATCACGGCGTATTTGTCGTGGATGGCCTTCCAGTCGATGCCGTGCATGTTCGCCACGTAGAAGTTGTCGCGGGTCACGCGCCAGCTTTCGTCGTAGATCTGGCGCCATTCGGCCTCGTGGTCGATGACCATGTCCATCTCCTGGGTCGGAACGGGCGTGTCGAGCTTGGCGGGGCCGCCGAAGCCCGTGACGTACAGTTTGCCGCCTTCGCGGACGAGGCACTTCTTGTGGTCAGGCGTGAGGGCGACGGGCATGCTCTTCGGGCCGTCGGAGGTCTTCAGGGTCTTGAGGTCGAGCACCTTGACGGCTGCTGCGGAAGTGCCGCCGCGCTGGCCGCCCATGCCGGGCATGCCGCCGCCGAAGCTGCTGTAGTAGAGTTTGCCGTTTTCAGCCAGAAGGAGGCGGTAGCGGCCGGCCGGCAGCGGCAGGACGCTGGCGCGTTGGCCGATGCCGTCGACATCGACCTTCATCTTCTCGGGTGTCTTGGCCTTATCAGGCGCCTTGGCTTTTTCGGGAGCCGGCTTGGCGCCGTATTCATTCGATACGATGGTCGTTGGATCGGGCGTTTCTTTGGCCAGCGGGAGGACGAACACGTAGTCGCTCACGCTGTAGGATGCGTTCCATTCCACCTGGGAATACTGGGAGCGCAGGCTGCGCGAGGAGGTGAAGAACAGGTATTTGCCGTCTTCCGAGAAGAGCGGGCTGGAAGAAGGATACCAGCGGTCGGTCACCTGGTAGGATTTGCCGGTCGCCACCTCATAGAGGAACACGGCGCTCACATCGCTGCCGATTTCCATGGAATAGGCGCCCCAGCTGCCGTCGGCCGAAAGGGTGAAGCCGCGCGGGCCGCTGATCTCACCCACGATGATGCGTTTAAGGGTGCCCGAAGCGATGTCCAGGCTGTAGAGATCGCGCTTGAGCGTGGAGAAGAAGAGTGTCTTGCCGTCGGGACTCCATTTCAGGCCGCTGGGATAGCCGTCCGTGAACTGCGTCATGGCCTTGGCGGCCTTCATATCGCCGGAGGGAGCCACATACACCTGATACTCGCCGCTCTTGTCGGAGAGGTAGGCGATGTGCTTGCCGTCGGGCGACCAGGTCACGTCGCGGTCGTGCGCATCCGGGCTCTCGGTCATGTTGTAGACGGGGCCGCTCTGGGCGGGGAGGGAGAAGATGTCGCCGCGGGCCGACACGAGCACGCGCTCGCCGTCGGGCGAGAGGCTGAACGAGTTCATCCGGCCGGATACGTTCTTGAATTCAGGCCGGCTGTAGATGTTGTCGCTGTCGAGGTAGATGGTCACCTTCTCGCAGCTGCCTTTCTTGACATCATACTTATAGATATAACCGCCGTTCTCGAATACCACGTACTGCTGGGAATAGGAGGGGAACTTGCAGTCATATTCCTTGAATTCCGTGACCTTGCGGGTCTTTTTGGTCTTGGTGTCGTAGACGAAGAGGTTCATGATGCGGTCGCGGTCCGAGAGGTAGTAGATCTCGTTGCCGATCCACATCGGGAAGATGTCCTGGGCGTCGTTGTCGCTGATCTTCTCCAGTTTCGTAGTGCCGACCTGGTTGATCCAGATGTCGTCGGCCTGGCCGCCGCGGTAGTATTTCCAGGTGCGGAACTCGCGGAACATACGGTTCATGGCCAGCTGCCTGCCATCTGGCGAGTAGCTGCAGAAGCCGCCTTCCGTGGTCGGGATTTCTTCTGCGGGTCCACCGTTTGCGTCAACTTTGCAGAGCTGGCCGCGCAGGCCGCTGAAGCACCACTGTTTGCTGCGGTACACGATCTGCTTGCCGTCGGGCGTCCAGCACATGACGATGTTGTTGGGGCCCATGCGCTCACCGACCATGTCGCGGCTGACGAGGGCGGAGTACGTGATGCGCCGGGGTTCGCCGCCGGTGACGGGGATGGTATAGACTTCGGTGTTGCCGTCGTACTGGCCGGTGAAGGCCACGGTTTTTCCGTCAGGAGAGATGCGCGGGAACACTTCGTAGCCCACGTGGGAGGTCAGCTTCTGGGCATCGCCGCCGCTTATGCCGACACGGTAAAGGTCGCCGGCGTAGCTGAATACGATGTTGTCGCCGCCGACGGCAGGGAATCGGAGCAGACGCGCTTCCTGGCGGTCTGCGGAAAAGGCCAGCAGCGGAAGCAGGGCTGCCAGCACGGTGAGGATTCTCTTCATATATTACAGAATGTTGAGTGTTTGTTCCTTGATTTTCTCGAGTTCGTCTTTCATCTTGACCACGCATTTCTGGATATCGGCGTGGTTGGCCTTGGACCCAAGGGTGTTGATCTCGCGGCCCATTTCCTGGGCGATGAAGCCGAGCTTGCGGCCGGGCATGGCCTCGTTGAGCACGGTTTCGCGGAAGTAGTTGCAGTGCTGGCGCAGGCGGACCTTTTCTTCGTTGATGTCGAGTTTTTCCAGCCAGAAGATCATCTCCTGCTCGAGCCGGTTGGTGTCGGGCTGCAGGGCGAGTTCCTTGATGCGGGCGTCGATGCGCTCGCGGATGGCGGCCACGCGCTCTTTTTCGTAGCGTTCGATTTCGGGGAGATAGGTCTCGATCTTGGCCACCTGGGTGATGACGTCGTTGCAGAGGCTGACGCCTTCACGCTGGCGGAAGGCGTCCAGGCTGGCGACGGCTTCGCGGATGGCGGCAAAAAGCTGCTCCCATTGTTCGGGTGTGAGTTCCGTGTTGCGGGTTTCCAGCACGTCGGGCAGCCGCATAAGCGACAACATCAGCGTATCAGGTTCGCAGCATTCCATTACGGTGCCCTTGACGGCTTCCTGCAACTGGTTGTAGTAGTTGAGCAGCGTCCCGCGGTTGATCTGTTTGGCGTCTGCTCCCTGGGTGTGTTCGACCGTGATGAACAGGTCGATGCTGCCGCGGCCGAGCTTGTCGGCGATGTATTTGCGGATTTCGACTTCCTTTTCGCGGGGGATGAGTTGGGTTTTGAGATTGATATCGGCGTTCTTGCCGTTGACCGATCGGATTTCG
The DNA here is from genome assembly GCA_016290385.1 of Bacteroidales bacterium. Lineage (GTDB taxonomy): Bacteria > Bacteroidota > Bacteroidia > Bacteroidales > UBA932 > Cacconaster. The sequence goes on from JAEETO010000018.1 coordinate 21,611, forward strand.
ATGAGATACTTGTCTGGGCCCAGCAGGCATTCCGCCTTGCCGTAGCCCGTCATTGATTTCAGCATGCCATGTACGGTTTTTACGGGTTAAAGATAGTGATTTTTTCCTATATTTGCAGGTCAAACTGCTCGCAAAAATGGAAGAAGAGAAGAAAAACAATTTCCTCGAAGAAATCATCGAGGCGGACCTCGCCTCTGGCAAGTACGACCAGATCATCACCCGTTTTCCGCCTGAGCCGAACGGATATCTCCACCTCGGCCACGCCAAGAGCCTGTGCATCAATTTCGGACTGGCGCAGAAGTATGGCGGCCGCACCAATCTCCGCTACGACGACACCAACCCCACCAAGGAAGATGTGGAATATGTCGATGCCATCAAGGAGGACATCAAGTGGCTGGGATTCCAGTGGGCGGAAGAGCGTTATGCCTCCGATTACTTCGACCAGTTGTACGAATGGGCGGAGCAGCTCATCGAACGCGGCCTGGCCTATGTCGACGACCAGACTCTCGAGGAGATCCGCGTGAACCGCGGCACCGTCGAGACGCCGGGCACTGACTCGCCCTGGCGCAACCGCAGTGTCGAGGAAAATCTCCGCATCTTCCGCGAGATGAAAGCGGGCAAATATCCTGACGGTGCGAAAGTGCTCCGCGCAAAGATCGACATGGCGCATCCCAACATGATGTTCCGCGACCCGATCCTCTACCGCATCAAGCACGCGCATCATCATCGCACCGGCGACAAGTGGTGCATCTATCCGATGTACGACTACACGCACGGCCAGTGCGATTCCATCGAGCACATCACGCATTCCATCTGTACGCTGGAATTCGATATACACCGTCCGCTCTACGACTGGTTCATCGAGACGCTGGGCATCTATCCTTCGCATCAGTATGAATTTGCGCGGCTCAACCTCACCTACACGCTGATGAGCAAGCGCAAGTTGCTGGAACTCGTGGAGAAAGGTTTCGTCTCGGGCTGGGACGACCCGCGCATGCCGACGCTCTGTGGCGTCCGTCGCCGCGGCTACACACCCGAGGCGCTGAAGATGTTCTGCGACAAGATCGGCGTCAGCAAACGCGACCAGCTGATGGACATCGGCTTGCTGGAGTACTGCGTCCGCCAGGACCTGAACGAGCGCAGCAACCGTTACATGGTCGTTTCGGACGATCCGATCAAGCTGACGTTGACGAACTGGGAGCCGGGCCGCGTGGAGTGGTTCGATGCGCCGCTCAATCCCGCCGCGCCCGACGGGCCGAAGCGCCGCATCCCGTTCACGGGCGAGCTGCTGATCGACCGTGCCGATTTCATGGAAGATGCGCCGAAGAAGTTCTTCCGCCTGCGTCCGGGTGGGGAAGTGCGTCTGAAATACACCTACATCATCCAGTGCAACGAGGTGGTCAAGGATGCTTCGGGCAAGGTGGTCGAGCTCAAATGTACCTACGATCCGCTCACGCATCCTGCCTCCGGGCAGTGGCGTTCGGTCAAGGGTACGATCCACTGGGTTTCGACGGCTTTCGCCAAAGAGATCGAATGCCGCATCTACGACCGGCTCTTCACGCTGGCCGACATGTCGCAGGTGCCCTGCGACAAGGATTACAAGGATTTCCTCAATCCGGAGAGCCTCGTTGTCCGTAACGGCTGGGCCGAACCCGCCCTTCTCGACGATCCCGGCGACCTGGCCGTCCAGTTCGAGCGTGTCGGCTACTTCAAGAAAGACCCCGATTCCACCCCCGACCACCTGGTGATGAACAAGACCACCCAGCTGAAAGATTCTTTCAAACTTTGAGACTGACAAAGGAAGAGGCCTTGCGGCTGTATCGGGAGGCGCCGTTGGAGGAGCTTTGCGACCGGGCGCAGGCCGGACGGTACCAGCATGTGCCGGGGCGGCGGGTGAGTTATCAGATCGACCGCAACGTCAATTATACCAACGTCTGCCTTTCCGGCTGCAAGTTCTGCAACTTCCATTGCCGGCCGGACGAGCCCGAGAAAGCTTATACGCTTGCTTTTGAAGATTATCTGCCGAAGATCGCGGAGATGAAGGCGCTCGGCGGCGACCAGCTGCTGCTGCAGGGCGGCCTGCATCCGAAGTATGACATCAACTGGTATGAGACGCTGTTCCGCCGCCTGAAGGAGGCGGAGCCTTCGCTCCGGCTCAACGCCCTCGGTCCGCCGGAGATCGCCCATATCGCCCGCATCAGCCGCCTGTCGTACCACGACGTGCTCGTCCGATTGCGCGCGGCCGGACTTGATACCCTGCCGGGTGCCGGTGCCGAGATCCTGTGTGACCGCGTGCGGAAGTTCCTGTCACCCGCCAAGCCGACGGCGCAGCAGTGGCTCGACGTGATGGGGGAGGCCCATCGCCTGGGCATGAGCACTACGGCGACGATGGTCTACGGCCATATCGAAACGTTGGAAGAACGCATCGACCATCTGCTCGCCCTGCGCGCCCTGCAGGACGCCCGCCCGTCCGCCAAGGACGTCATTCCGGGCTCCGACCCGGAATCTGTCCCCGGCTTCCGCGCCTTCATCTGCTGGCCGATGCAGCTCGCTGGCACTGAATTGGAGCGACTTGCCGCTGAGGACCGCCTGCCCGCCGGCATCACCCTGCCGGGCGAGCCCGCATGGAAGGCCGAACCAGCCCGCCGCTGGCCGGCCGACGAAGAATTCCTCCGGACAGTCGCCATCGCCCGCCTGGTGCTCGACAATGTCGACCATATCCAGGCCTCCTGGCTGACCGTCGGCCTCGAAACGGGCCTCCGCGCCCTTGAGGCAGGCGCCGACGACATGGGCTCCATCATGATTGAAGAAAACGTCGTTTCCGCCGCCGGCAGTCACAACCTGCTCTCCGACGGTGAGCGTACCCTCCGCGCCGCCATCACCTCCGCCGGCTTCGAGCCCTGGCTCCGGGACCAGGAATATCGTCCTCGCTGACCGTTTCCCGGGCACAAATACCCCCTGTTTTGCTCCCGTGAAGGTGAAAATCGGCTGTGCGGGCACAAAAACAGCCTGTTTTGCTCCCGCGAAGGTAAAAAACTACTGTGTGGGAGCAAAATGGCCTTGATTTGCTCCCGCGGATGCGCTTGAATCTTGAATTACGAAATCTTCGAGTAATCCTTGACGGTCGTATCGAGCCGCAGGGTGCGGAGCTGTTCGGCGAGGAGGCGGTTTTCGATGTGTTCGAGGAAGGGGTCGGCGGCCAGGATCTTTTCGCCCAGCTCGCGGGCTTCCAGCAGGGCCGGCGAATCTTTTGCCAGGTCGGCGATGTGCAGGTCGAAAGCCAGGCCGCTCTGGCGCGTCCCCTCGAAGTCCCCGGGGCCGCGCATCTTCAGGTCGGCTTCCGCCAGCTCGAAGCCATCGTTCGTGGCACACATCAGCTCGATACGCTGCCGCGACTCGTTGCTCAGCTTGTAGCCCGTCATCAGGATGCAGTACGACTTTTCGGCGCCGCGACCCACGCGGCCGCGCAGCTGGTGCAGCTGCGACAGACCGAAGCGTTCGGCACTTTCGATGACCATGACCGAAGCGTTCGGCACGTCCACGCCCACCTCGATGACCGAAGTGGCCACCAGGATGTGAGCCCGGCCTTTGGCAAACAGATCCATGTCGTAAGCCTTGTTTTCAGCCTTCTGTTTCCCGTGGACCACCGCCGTCACGTATTGCGGTGCCGGGAAGGCCTCTGTAATATGCAAGTATCCCTCTTCCAGGTTCTTGTAGTCCATCTTCTCCGACTCCTTGATGAGCGGGTAGACCACGAAGACCTGCCGTCCGCGGGCAATCTGCTGACGCATGAAATTGAAGAGGTCGCCGCGGCGGTTTTCGGTCCAGTGTACCGTCTCGACCGGTTTGCGCCCCGGCGGCAGCTCGTCGAGCACCGACACGTCCAGGTCGCCGTATAGCGTCATGGCCAGCGTCCGCGGAATCGGCGTGGCTGTCATGACCAGCACGTGCGGTGCGACGGCCGATTTCGACCAGAGTTTCGAGCGCTGATCAACCCCGAAACGATGCTGCTCGTCGATGACGGCCAAGGCCAGGTTCCGGAACTGAACCGTATCTTCAATCAGGGCGTGCGTCCCTACCAAAACCTGTACCGAGCCGTCGCGCAGATCGGCGTGGATCGATTCGCGCTCTTTGGCCTTCGTGTTGCCGGTCAGCAGCTCGACGCGGGCGCCGGACGGGGCCAGGAACTTCTGCATGCTTTGGTAGTGCTGGTTGGCCAGCACTTCGGTAGGCGCCATGACGCAGGCCTGGTAGCCATTGTCAAGCGCCATCATGGCCGCCAGTACTGCCACGAGCGTCTTTCCGCTGCCCACGTCGCCTTGTAACAGGCGGTTCATCTGCTTGCCGCTGGCCACGTCGGCCCGGATCTCCTTAAGCACGCGCTTCTGGGCGCCTGTCAGTGGAAAAGGCAGCGCTTCGTAGGTCTTGTTGAAATAGTCCCCGATGCGGCGGAAGACCACACCGCTGTCAGCCCGCATGCGGATGCTTTTCTGGCGCAGAAGCGAAAGCTGGAGGTAGAACAGCTCCTCGAATTTCAGGCGCCGCTGTGCCCGCTGCAAATCCTGGATCGAAGCCGGGAAATGGATGTTCTGCAGGGCGAAGGTGAGCGGGGCCAGGTGCTTTTCTTCGCGGATCCAGGCAGGCAGGGTCTCTTCGAGCGTGCCGAGTACCTTGTCGAGCAGCGTGCCGATGATCTTCTCGAAGAATTTATTGGTGATGCCGGCGTTGTGGAGTTTCTCCGTACTGGAATAGACCCCCATCATCACGCCCAGCTGTGCAAGACGTTCTTCCGTGGCCAGATCGATTTCCGGGTGGACCAGGTTCCAGCTCTGTCCGAAGACGGAAGGCTTGCCGAAAACCACGTACTCCGGTCCGACCTGCAGTTTGTCTTCCATCCACTTGAGTCCCTTGAAGAAGACCAGGTCGATGGAGCCCGTTCCGTCGCTGAAGCGCGCGACCAGTCGCTGGGAACGCGCCTGGCCCACTTTCTCGATGCGGGTGATGCGCCCGCGCAACTGGATGTAGGCCGACGACGAATCGATCTCCCGTATGCTGTAAAAGCGGGAGCGGTCGACATAGCGGAAAGGGAAATAGTAGAGCAGATCCCGGAACGTACTGATGCCCAGCTCTTTGTTTAAAAGCTCAGCCCGCTTCGGCCCCACGCCCGGCAGATACTTGATATCACTGTCCAACATTTGAGACATACACAAATATAGAAATTTTTTGTAAATTGCACGGTCTAAACGGATGTACTTTTCGTCCTGTTGAGATGATTGAATGAATAACAGGCACGTAGTGCCCGGCCCGGAGGGCCATATCCCCCTTGAGGGGGCGAAGGGGGTGAAAAAGAAAAAAGTGCGCGGGCCTCACGCACCCAAAGTCGAATACACATAATTTAGTAATAGTCATGAAAGACAAGATAGTGGTAGGCATCGCTCAGGGCGATACTAACGGTATAGGTTACGAAGTAATTATCAAAGCATTGGCGGATGCACGCATCCTCGAGAACTGCGTCATCGTGCTTTACGGCTCCTCCCGTTTCTTCGGCATTTACCGCAAGTTCCTGCCCGATGTCGAGCAGGTGGCGACCAATGTGATCAACGCCGCCGAAGATGCCCGTTCCAAACGCATCAACATCATCAACGCCGTACCCGAAAGCTTGGCCATGGAAATCGGCCAGCCTACGCCCGACGGCGCCAGGGCCGCCATCATCGCCCTGCAGGCAGCTGTGGCCGATGCCAAGCGCGGCGCCATCGACGCCCTCGTCACCGCTCCTTTCAATAAGCACACGGTTGCAGAGATGGGCTTCGGCTTCCCGGGCCACACCGAATACTTGATCCATGAATTCGGTTGCCAGGACGGCCTGATGTTCCTCTGCTCGGAGAACCTTCGCGTAGGTGTCGTGACGAACCACCTCCCGCTCTCCAAGGTCAGCAGCGCCATCAACATCGAAACGATCCTCAGCAAGCTCCGACTGATGAATGCGTCGCTCAAACGCGACTTCGGCATCATCAAGCCCAAGATTGCCGTGATGGGTCTCAACCCCCATGCCGGAGACGGCGGCTCGCTCGGCAACGAGGAAATCGAGACCATCACTCCGGCCATCAATGCCGCCAACAAAGAAGGCATCCTGGCCTTCGGCCCGTATTCCCCCGACGGCTTCTTCAGCATCCACATGCACGGACAGTTCGACGCCGTGCTGGCCATGTACCACGACCAGGGGCTCATCCCCTTCAAGGCACTGGCTTTCGACAGCGGCGTGAACTTCACGGCCGGTCTGCCGATCGTGCGTACTTCGCCCGACCACGGCACCGGATACGACATTGCCGGCAAGAACAAGGCGCTCTCCGATCCGATGCAGCGTGCCATCTTCGCCGCCATCGACCTGAGCAACAACCGCCGCCGTTACGACCAGATGTACGCCAATCCGCTTGAAACCAAGCATTTCGAGGGTCCTAAACACGAAAAGACCATCCTTCCCGAATAGTGGATCGCGCGCCCATTCAACTCTTTACTGACGGGGCTTGCAGCGGCAACCCCGGGCCGGGCGGTTTTGCAGCCATCCTGCGCTGCGGCAGCTATGAGAAAGTCTTCTCGGCCGGCTATGCCACCACGACCAACAACCGCATGGAATTGCTGGCCGTGATTACCGGTCTGGAGGCCATCCGCTGGACGCAGGCCGACGTGACGGTCTGGAGCGACAGCTCATACGTCGTGGATGCGGTGGAAAAAGGCTGGGTGTTCAGCTGGGAGCAGAAGAATTTCGCCAAGAAGGCGAATGCCGATCTGTGGCAGCGCTTCCTGGCGGTGTACCGGCGGCACGATGTCAAGTTCGTCTGGGTACGCGGACACAACGGCCATCCTGAAAACGAGCGCTGCGACCGTCTTGCAGTCGCAGCGTCACAAGGAAAAGAGCTTTTGGCCGATGCCGGATATACCTCTGCAAGCGGCGTGTCGGCCAGTAGCGCATCAGTCGTTGGCGCGCAGGAAGCGTAGAGCTTTCAACATCCAGGCAGGCAGCGGCTTGTGGTCGTCACGCTTGCGGAAATCGAGATAGATACCCCATTTCTTCATGATCGGAATCCGGAAGGTTTCGACGAACTCGATGAGGGTTCCGTCGGGGTCTTCGATGTAAGTGAAATGGCCGTCGGCGTCGCCCATGGCAAAGTCGACGCCGCTGTCGCAGACAAAGGGATGGCCGGCTGCCCGGCAGTCGCGCTCCACGGCCTCCATGTTGCGCACGTCGAAGCAGATCTGGATGTAGCCGGGATCGCCCCAGTAGCGGTTTTCATAGATCTTGACGACAGGCATGTCGAATGCCTGGACCAGTTCGAGATGAGCGGGGCCCATCAGGGGAGAAAGCGGTCCTTCGAAGGGTCTGCTGCGTTCAAGCAGCACGCGCCGGACCTTGCGTTCACCGCCGGGAATGCCTTTCATGTCTTCGAAAACGCCAGTCTTGTCGGCGCGGACGACATCGAATCCCAGGACCTGGCCGTAGAAGGCGATGGAGCGGTCCATGTCGCTGACGCCGAGCACGGCGCCGCCGGTGCCGCCGGTGGTCACGGTTTTGGAACGGGCGAAGACAAAGGGGTCTTCCTCTATCTCGTAGATGTTGTCCCACGGATCGAAGAGGTAGAAGTGCTGCAGGCCGGCGAAAGAAGTGCAAGGCTTGTTCAGCAGGCGCAGGCCTTCTCGCTGGAAGAAATCATAGGTCGCCTGCACGTCGCGGCTCTTGATTTTGGCGATGAAGGTGCCCAGGTCGCCAAGCTGGGGCTGCTGCGGGGGATACTTGAGTTCGCGGCCGCGAGGCTCCCAGATCTCCAGGCCGCCGCCGCCCTGCAGGTTGACGGCGAGAATGGCATAGCGAGGCTGGGGCTTGCCGCCGGTGTACGGCAACATACGTTCGGCCACGCCGACGGCGTCAACCACGGGAATGTCGATCCCGAAGTACTTCCGATACCATTTCCACGATTCTTTGGCGTCCTTGACGCCGACGCCCACCTGCTGCAGGCCGCAAATGACTTTTTCTTTCATTCCTTCACGGTTTAACCGTACAAAGATAATCATTTTTCGGGCGCACTGCTCGGGACCCGGCCACAGAATGACGCTGGCAAGTCGGAGAGCCATTCTGTGGCCACGATCCGGGCGAAAACGGCAGTTTTCCGGACACAGGATGGCTATGGCAGCCCACAGAGCCATCCTGTGGCTGGCGGACGGGCATGTCAGGACGATTTCGCGGGCGGGAGCGAATTTGACGGCTATATCCGGACGATATCTCCGGCGGCGACGTACCACAGCCAACCTTCGGCGGCGGGGTAGCCCATTTGCTGGAGGAGGGAGACGTATTCCTTGACCTGACGGCGGTGGGTGGAGTGGGGGACGCCGAACTTGTAGTCGATGACGATGACGCGGCTGCCGTCTGGCGCCAGCAGCACGCGGTCGGGACGTTTGATTTCGCCGGTGGCATCGACGATGGAGGCTTCGTTCATCACGCGGTAGG
>JAEETO010000103.1 GCA_016290385.1 Bacteroidales bacterium
TCCTGTCGCTCAGCAAGAAATACAAGAAGAAACCTGTCGTCGTCTGCGGACGCTGCACGCTGCCGGCCACCGTCTGGAAAAAAGCCGGTGTCGCCGACGTCTTTGCCCTGTCGGAAATCGAGCCCGACGCCGCACGCAGCATGTGCGACGCCGCGGCCCTTCTGTCCGGCGCCCGGACACGGGTGGCCGGCTGTGACGAGGCGGGCCGCGGCTGCCTCGCCGGCCCCGTCTTCGCCGCCGCCGTCATCCTCCCCGACGACTTCGATCATCCGCTGCTGACCGATTCGAAACAGCTGACCGAAGCCCAGCGCGACGAACTGCGCCCCATCATCGAACGCGAAGCCCTGGCCTGGGCGGTCACGGCCGTCAATGCCGAAGAAATCGACCGCATCAACATCCTCAACGCCTCGATCGAAGGCATGAGACGCTCCCTGGACAATCTGGCCGTCAAGCCCGACATGGTACTGGTCGACGGCAATCGTTTCAAGCCTTGGCACGATGTTCCTGCGCACACGGTCGTCAAAGGCGACGCCACCGTCCGCGCCATCGCCGCCGCCAGCGTGCTCGCCAAGACGCACCGCGACGAATACATGCGCCAGCTCGCGAAAGAGTATCCCCAATACGGCTGGGACCGCAACATGGCCTACCCCACAGAAGAACACCGTGCCGCCATCCGGCAGCACGGTGTCACGCCTTATCATCGCAAGTCCTTCAATCTCCTGGGCTCCGACGACACGTTATTTTGAAATCTATTTCTCCGGAGCGGTACTCTTGAGGAAGAGTTCGTCCATCTGGACGTCATCGATGCGCGAAGGCGCGTCGAGCATGACATCGCGGCCCATGTTGTTCTTCGGGAAGGCGATGTAATCGCGGATGGTCTCCTGGCCGCCGAAGAGGGCGCAGACGCGGTCGAAGCCGAAGGCGAGGCCGCCATGCGGCGGAGCGCCGAACTTGAACGCATTGATGATGAAGCCGAACTTGTAGTCCGCATCTTCCTTCGAGATGCCCAATACCTCGAACATGCGCTGCTGAACACCCGCATCGTGGATACGGATCGAGCCGCCGCCGAGTTCCACGCCGTTGAGCACGAAGTCGTAGGCGTTGGCGCAGACACGTTCCAGATCTTCCTTCTTGTCGCTGTAGAACAATTCAAGGTGTTCCGGCTTGGGCGCCGTGAACGGATGGTGCATAGCATAGAAGCGCTGCGTCTCGTCGTCCCACTCAAGGAGCGGGAAATCGACCACCCACAGCGGCGCGTATTCGCGCGGATGGCGCAGGCCGAGACGGTTGCCCATCTCGATACGCAGGACGCCGAGCATGGTCTGGGCCTTGCGTTTCGCGCCGCAGAGCACCAGCACCAGGTCGCCTTTCTGCGCCTCGACAGCGGCGGCGATCTCAGCGAGCTGCTCCGGCGTATAGAATTTGTCGACCGACGACTTGATCGTGCCGTCTTCGTTCATCTTGATGTAGACCAGGCCCTTGGCACCTACCTGCGGCCGTTTCACCCATTCCGTGAGCTCGTCGGTCTGCTTGCGGGTATAGCCGGCGGCGCCGGGAACGGCGATGGCACCCACATACTCCACGCTGTCGAACACGCTGAAACCATGTCCCTGTACCAGCGGCGTAATCTCGTGGATCTTCATGCCGAAACGGATGTCGGGCTTGTCGCTGCCGTAGTTGTCCATGGCATCATACCAGCTCATCCGCGGAATCTTCGGAGCGATCTCCACGCCGATGACTTCCTTGAAGAGGTGGCGCATCATGCCCTCGAACAGGTCAAGGACGTCTTCCTGCTCCACAAAACTCATCTCACAGTCGATCTGTGTGAATTCCGGCTGACGGTCGGCGCGAAGGTCTTCGTCGCGGAAACAGCGCACGATTTGGAAATAGCGGTCATAGCCAGCCACCATCAGCAGCTGCTTGAAAGTCTGCGGGCTCTGCGGGAGTGCGTAGAACTCGCCCGGATTCATGCGGCTGGGAACCACGAAGTCGCGGGCTCCCTCCGGCGTCGATTTGATGAGGAACGGCGTCTCGATTTCCATGAAGCCCTTGCTGTCGAGATAGTTGCGTACTTCGTGCGCCATGCGGTGACGAAGCATCAGGGCTCGTTTCAGCGGACCGCGGCGCAAGTCGAGATAGCGATATTTGGCACGGATGTCTTCGCCGCCGTCGGACTCATCCTCGATGGTGAACGGAGGCGTGAGCGAAGCGTTCAGCACCTTGATACCGGTGAGCCTGATCTCGATTTCGCCCGTCGGAAGCTTCTCGTTCTTGCTCTGGCGCTCTTCGACCACGCCGGTAGCCTGGATCACGAACTCGCGGCCCAGCCTGGCTACGGTCTCGCTGACCTTCGGATTGGTGGTCTCATCGACGCGCAGCTGCGTGATGCCGTAGCGGTCGCGGATGTCCACGAAACTCATGCCGCCCATGCGACGGCTCTTCTGGACCCAGCCGGCCAGCGTGACGGTCTGGCCTACGTTGCTGATCCGGAGTTCTCCACAAGTGTGTGTACGATACATAGTTCAGTTTAGAATTTAGGGTTCATCCGCATGCCTCTCGCCAGTTCGGCAGCCCACTTGAAGTAGCCGATGGCCGAAAGATGGATGCCATCGGTCGTATTCTCTTCCGCCAGGTCACCGTTTTCGTCGGAAAGCAGGGAAGCTATGTCAAGATAGAAATAGTTGTAGCGCTCCAGGCCGGCCTCGAGCATCTTGTTGAGTTCTTCGACACGCGGGTTGAAACCTTCGTAGAATTTCGACTTCGGATTGAGCGGCAAAGTGCTCTGCACATACAGCTTGACATCGGGCATTTCCTTCCGGATGGTCTGGATCAGCTTCTCATAGCGCTCCCACACCGTCACGGCCGACACTTCGGGATCGTTGATGAAGTCGTTGGTGCCGGTGATCAGGAAGATCTTGGACGGCTTGTCGGGCGCTATCTCGTCGACGCGCTGGCAGACACCGTCGACCACATCGCCGCTGATACCGCGGTTGAGAATGTAGCCCATCGGGAAGAGTTCTTCCCAAGCCGCATTGTTGTTGAGGCTGTTGCCCAGCATCACGATCTTGCCTTCCGTCTCGGGAAGCGAGCGGAAGACCGACACGCGGTGCTTGTAGTAATCCGATACTTCGAGGGGATAGTCGCGGTCGTTCGGATGGTTCAGGTGCTCTTTGCCGACCTGACGCTCAATGGCCTGCGCCAGAGCTTCGTAGCCGGCGCCGTTGAGCAGCTTGCCGCCGTCCCAGGAATACGTCCCGTTCTGGATACCTTCCAGCAATACTTTTTGGATATCAATCACTTCAAAGCCACCCTTTTCAGCCATTTTTGCCACTTCGCAGTTGACATAGTCGATGACACCGGTCTGTTCCTTTGTCAAACCATTGGTTGAGACGATATTCATCCAATAGCAATGCGTTTTGGGCGAAAGCTTGTGCAGTTGCTTGAATATCTTGCCGATGTTGCCCACAATCTCTTCCTGGGGAATTTCATTCAGGACGTCATTCCAGCCTACGCTGACAAACACCTTGGCAGGCTGTGCAAGCGCGATCTTGTGGATGCGGTACAGTACGTGTGCCGTAGCATCATACGTAATGCCCCTGTTCTTGATAGCCGTATCACCGAAGAACTCGCTCCAGAGACCCCGGTCGATATAGTCGTCACCGACCATCACGATGCTGTTGGCATACACGGGCAGTTCTTCATACATCCCGTCCTTCTCTTCGAAATACGTAGGGTTGGTAAACCAATCCGGCTTGGGATACGGATTCTGGGCCGGCTTCTTGCTACAGCCGGCCAGCAGGACCGGCATCAAAGCCAAAATAAAAAGTACTCTTTTCATTATCAATCATTTAAATATTATACATTGAACAGGAAGTGCATGATGTCGCCATCTTGCACCACATACTCTTTCCCTTCGCTGGCCAGCTTGCCGGCAGCCCGGCAGGCCGCCTCGCTGCGCAGCGTCACGAAATCGTCGTACTTGATGACCTCTGCCCGGATGAAGCCCTTCTCAAAGTCCGTATGGATGACTCCCGCTGCCTGCGGCGCCTTGTCACCGCGGCGGATGGTCCAGGCGCGACATTCGTCGGCGCCCGCCGTGAAGAAGGTCTGCAGATTGAGCAGCGCATAGGCCGACTGGATGAGCCGCACCACGCCCGATTCTTCCAGGCCGATCTCGCCCAGGAACATCGCCCGCTCTTCCGGATCCTCAAGCTCCGCGATCTCCGATTCGATTTTCGCCGAAATCACGAGGATCTGCGCGTTCTCTCCCTCCGTCGCCTTGCGCACCGCCTCGACATAGGCATTGCCCGTAGCGGCAGCAGCTTCATCCACATTGCAAACGTACATCACGGGCTTGTTGGTCAGCAGGCAGAACTCTTTGGCCAGCCGCACGTCTTCCGCATTATCGAGCTCCACCTCGCGGGCGTTGCGCCCCTGCTCGAGGACCTCCTTGTAACGGAGCAGCACGTCCACGGCCTTCTTTGCCTGCTTGTCACCGCCAGTCTGGGCTTGTTTCTGCAGCTTGGAGAGACGGTTGTTCACCGTTTCCAGGTCTTTGATCTGCAATTCGATATCGATGATTTCCTTGTCGCGGACAGGGTCGACGCTGCCGTCCACGTGCGTCACGTTCGGGTCGTCGAAGCAGCGCAGCACGTGCAGGATGGCGTCGGTCTCGCGGATGTTGGCCAGGAACTGGTTGCCCAGGCCCTCGCCGCGGCTGGCGCCTTTCACCAGGCCGGCAATGTCCACGATTTCCACGGTGGCGGGGATGGTGCGCTTGGGATGGCAGATGTCGGTCAGCACGTTCAGCCGCTGGTCGGGCACGGTGGTCGAACCCACATTCGGCTCGATGGTGCAGAAGGGGAAATTGGCCGCTTGCGCCTTCGAAGAGCTGATGCAGTTGAAGAGGGTCGATTTACCCACGTTGGGCAATCCTACGATTCCGCATTTGAGTGCCATTTCTTACTTTTTAAATATAACTCGCAAAGATAGCAAAATGTGATTGATATTTTTATTAACTTTGGCAGGATATTGTTCCACAACTCTTGAAAAGATGAAAAAGCTCCTGATTTCCCTCGCCCTGCTGCTCTGTGGCATCGGCACCCTCCTCGCGCAAGATTACAACTGCTTCTCCGTCATCGCCGGACGCCAGGCCACGGTCGACGGCTCGGTCCTGATGGCCCACAACGAAGACGAAAGCGGCGAACAGATGCTCAACATCTATGTCGTTCCGGCTTCCGCCCGGAACCTGCGCTACATCTGGTGCGAATTTCCCGGGATGGATGTCGCAGATGTCTATATGAACCAGTTCGGTGTATCCATCGCTTCGAACGGATGCCCATCCCGTGAGGACAAGGGAGAATTCACGGATGGCGGCGTGCTCTACGAAGTCCGCGGGTCGGTGGCCAAGTTCGCGCATTCGGCGCGGGAAGCCGTGGACATCATCGGTTCGATGGTCGAGACTTTCGGCTACAAGGGCAGCGGCCGTTCCTACATCGTGGCCGACCCGCAGGAGGGCTGGGTGGTCTCGGTGGTCAAGGGAAAGCACTGGGTGGCCCAGCGGGTTCCCGACGACCAGGTGATGACCATTCCCAACTACTACGTGATCGGAAATGTGGATCTGGGTGACGAGACTAATTTTGCCGGCTGTGAAGACTTGATCGAGTATGCGCTCGAGCGCGGCTGGTACGATCCGGAAAAAGACGGCGCTTTCAATTTCGCCAGGGCCTATGCCTCCGAGAAATCCCTCCGGTCCGAGAACAATATCACCCGTCACAAAGAGGCCTGGAACTATCTGTTCGGCGAAGACAAGCCCGGTACGTTTGCCGCTGTACCGAAGAAGAAGCTTTCGCTGCGCGACATGATCAACATCCTCTCGCTCCACGAAGAACCGACGGCCGAAGGACACCTCGAGAACAGCATCTGCAACGACCGCACGGTCCTTTCATCCATCTTCCAGCTGCGTGCCTGGATGGGTTTCGACAAAGGTTGTGTGATGTGGAACGCGATGGGTCATCCCTGCAGCCAGGTATTCGTTCCTTGGTATGCCGGCATTACGCAGGCGCCGGAAGGCCTGGGCCGCTACAAGTCGCCGATGGAAGCCGAGTTGAAGCACATGTCCAACACCAAGGACAAGCGCAAGAACTATCCGGACCACTTCTACTGGAAATATGTCGACGGCTGGGACATAGATGTCGATCCGAGCGAAAAACAGCGCGAGATCCTGAAGGAACGCCGCAAGCTCGAGAAAGAAAACAATCCCGACTACAACGCCTTCATCCGGAAATTCTATTGATTACTGCTGCAGGCGCCGGATGTAGGTGCTCAGCGTGATGTTACGGTCGTTTTTCGACGCGTAATAGCCTGTTTTCTGAGATTGTTCGAGACCTTCGACAATGGCGGTCAGCGGCGGGCATTCCATGACTTCCGCATATTTGCGGATGGTTTCCAGGTCATAATGGTTCACAGCATCCCATAAGCCCTGAAGGGAGGGAATCTTCTCCATCTCGTCGCGGTTCCATCGATTGTGCGTAGTCAGGTATTCGATACCGGCGGCCCGCTCCTTCTTGGTGCTTTCAGCGATTTCCGGCACTTTCGGCAACGTGTCCTGCGCAGCCTCCGCCACAGTCGTGTCGAGCGGCGCGACCGGCGCGACAAACCCGGCCATCACACTGTCGACAACGACAGCCGGATCCGGAGACGACGGCTCCTTCCGGTTGTGGTCCCCCACCCACAAACCCAACACGAATCCCAGAAGTATGGCACCCCCGACACCTGCTGCGCCGATCAGGTGCTTCATCACGCTGGGATTCTTCGGTCTCTCTACCATAAACTATCTGGGACAAAAACAGCGCTCAAGCATGCTTGGCGCTGTTTTGCGGTGAGGGGGGGATTCGAACCCCCGGTACGGTAATCCCGTACGTCAGTTTAGCAAACTGGTGGTTTAAGCCACTCACCCACCTCACCTAATTGACCGGGGCGCTGCCCCGGACCCTTTCTGGAGGGAATGCAAAGATAGAGGGTTTTAAGGAATAAGCAAAATTTTTTTGTACCTTTGCATTGTCTCGGGATGTGGCGCAGTTGGTAGCGCACTTGGTTTGGGACCAAGATGTCGCA
>JAEETO010000019.1 GCA_016290385.1 Bacteroidales bacterium
CTCACCGCTGGACCACAAGGCTGATTCACTTGCTGACACACATCCGTTTTTCTTTCAGGCTCCCGCTTCCGCCAACACGCAGCTCAACAACCTGATCGCCAGTGTCCACGGCCGGAACCAGGGTCCGGTTTACTTGGTCACCAGCTCTTCCACCAACGAAAAAGCGCTGATTGCCCGTTTCGAAGACCTGCTGCACGGCGAGGGCATCTCCTACCGCAAAGTTTCGCTGAACGAGTTGTCCGACCTGGTGAGCAGCGCTTCCCGCCTCCAACCCGCCCGCGTGATCATCGGCTCGGAAAACCGCATGTTCTCCGCCGAGGTGATCAGCGCACTCAACGCCCTGGCCAAGAAAAACGTCCCGATGCAGGTCTGGTGCACCAACCGCGTGCGCAACTATGAGACCTCCGATCCGGATGCGCTTTTCAACCTGGGGGTACGTACCTCTGTCCCCTATTTCATCGACTACAGCAACCCTGACGATCAGGATTTCGTACTGAAATACCGGGCGCTCTATTATGCCGAGCCCGATGATTTCGCATTCCAGGGCCACGACGTGCTCAGTTATTTCATCGTCTCGCTGATGCAGCAGGGATCGGCTTTCATCGACCACGCCGACCTGCACCCCATGCAGCTCCTCCACTGCAATTTCCATTTCGTACGCGAAGATGAAAAAAGCGGATGGCGCAATCACGCCACCCGCAATCTCCTGTACGACAAGGAGGATTTCGCTATCGTAATATCGAAGTAGGGTCGAGATTGTATTTCTCGATGTCCTTGAAGTAGTTGACCGTGCCGACCTTGAGTTCCACGGTGGCGGCGTCGTCACAGACGATGATGCCCTTCGGGTGCATCTGCAGCACGGAGATGGTCCACATGTGATTGACGGATCCCTCTACGGCATGTGCCAGGGCGCGGGCCTTGTTGTGGCCGTTGGCCAGGATCATCACCTCTTCGGCGTCCATGATGGTGCCGACACCGACGGTCAGGGCTCGCTTGGGCACCTGGTTGATGTCGTTGTTGAAGAAACGGGAGTTGGCGATGATGGTGTCGGTGGTCAGCGACTTGACGCGGGTGCGCGAGTTGAGCGAGGAGCCCGGTTCGTTGAAGGCGATGTGGCCGTCGGGGCCGATGCCGCCCATGAACAGGTTGATGCCGCCATAGGAAGCAATCTTGGCCTCATAGGTGGCGCACTCCAGTTCGGGGTCGTCGGCGTTGCCGTCGAGAATGTTCACGTTTTCGGCGGGAATGTCGATGTGCGAGAAGAAGTTGCTCCACATGAAGGTGTGGTAGCTCTCCGGATGGTCCTGCGGGATGCCGATGTACTCGTCCATGTTGAAGGTCACCACGTTCTTGAAGGATACCTTGCCGATCTGGTAGAGATGGATCAGCTCCTTATAGGTGCCGATCGGCGTCGAACCGGTCGGGAGACCCAGGACGAAGGGACGCTCCGGTGTGGGTTGGAACTCATTGATCCGTTTGACGATGTATGCCGCAGCCCACTGCGACATTTTTCCATACGATTCTTGAATGATCAGACGCATATCAGTAGTTGTTTGATTTGTTTCTTTCAAGCAGGACACGGGCGTTGGCCAGTGCCTCAGGTGTAATGTCGGCGCCGCTCAGCATCCGGGCGATTTCCCGGAGCCGGTCCTCGCCCGCCAGGGAGCGGATGGCCGTACGCAGGCCCTGGGGGCCGTCTTCCTTGTAAACCAGCAGATGGGCATCCCCCTGGCTGGCCACTTGCGGAAGATGGGTGATGGCCATCACCTGCATGCGCCGGCCCATGTCCGCGATCAGGCGGCCCATCTTTTCGGCGACGCTGCCGGAAACGCCATTGTCAATTTCATCGAAAATCAAGGTAGGCATGCCCTGGTATTCCGCGAGCAGCGCCTTGATACACAGCATAATCCGTGAAAGTTCCCCACCACTGGCGCACTTGGAGAGCGCTTGCATTCCACGATCGTTGGCATCGAACAGGAAGCAGATTTCATCGCTTCCGTCCGGACCCCACTGCGGACGGGTCTCCAGTTGGACGGCAAAACGGGCACGCGGCAGTTCCAGTGCCCTGACTTGCCGTTGCAACAGGGCAGAGAGTCCCGGTACTGCTTTTTCCCGCAGGGCATGCAGGGCAGCGGCAGACTCTCCGCATGCAGCAGCCGTCTCTTCCACCCGTTTACGCAAGCGTTCACAGGCCTGCCGGTCGTCGAGACCGGCGCCCAGTTTGTCTGACAGCTGGTCGCGCAGGACGATCAATTCCGCTTCCGTAGCGACGTTGAATTTGCGCAACAGCCCATGGATCACGGCCAGGCGGCTTTCCACTTCTTCCAGCCGCCGGGGATCATACTGGACTTTTTCTCCCCGGACAGAGACTTCGTCACGGATGTCTTTCAACTCGATCCGCGCCGACTCGATCCGGTCGCCGAAGGCCTCGAATTCGGGGAAAAAGGGCGTGATGCGGGCAAGGGCGGCCGCCGCTTCCTTGAGCCGCGACTCAAGCGAGCCGTCCGTCCCTTCAAAGAGCTGTTCTACACGGGACAACTGCTCCTGCACGGCTTCGCTATGGGCCAGCCGGCGCTGTTCGGCATCCAGCTCCTCCAATTCTCCTTCCCGCAAAGCCGCCGTCTCCAGCTGCTTGTATTGAAAAGTCAGGTAATCGCGTTCCTGGTCGGAAGCAGCGACACGGGCCTCGAGTTCCTGCAAGGCGTTGCGGGCCTCGAGCCATTCCTGGTAATGCTGTTGATGCAGTGAATAAGCTTCCCGGGCGCCAGCATAACAGTCAAGGACGGTACGCTGGAAGTCACGCTCCGACAGCAGCAGCTGCTGATGCTGGGCATGCACGTCGACCAGGCGACCTGCTTCGGCGCGGAGCATCTCCACGCTGGCAGGCTCATCGTCCATGAAGCCACGAGAGCGTCCCTGCGGCGTGATGACGCGACGGAAGATCCGTTCCTTCCCCTCTTCTTCGAAAACTGCCTCCACCACGCAGTTGCGTGAAGGATCCGACAGGACGGAGACGTCGCTGCGGCCGCCCAGCACGAGCGAGAGGGCCCCCAGCAAGATGGACTTGCCGGCACCGGTCTCCCCCGTAATAATGACAAGACCACCCGGAAACAAAATGTCCAGGTGATCGATCAGGGCATAGTTCTCGATGAGCAGGCGCTTGAGCATGGGAACGGGTTATTCCGCCTTCTCCGCCTTGCGATAGTAGATTTTTCCGTCCTGGAACTCTTTCGTAGCGATGAGTACCGGCTTGGGAAGACGTTCGTAGTATTTGGAAATCTCGATTTGCTCGCGGTTCTCAAAAGTCTCTTCGAGGGTGTCGGCGTAGTTGGTGAACTCTTCCAGCTTGTGATTGAGTTCCTGCTTGATATCGGCTGCGATCTGGTTGGAGCGCTTGGCGATGATCATCACACTCTCATAGACATTTCCGGTCGGAGCGGCGAAGTCCGCCAGATTCCGGGTGACGGTGTTGGTAGGTACCTGGGCGATTTTCTGGTTATCCATTTTCGTTATCGGTTTTCAATATTTTCTGCACTTTCTGGTAGAGCGACTCCACTTCCTTCGAATAATGGGATTCGGGGAATTCGCTCACAAGGTTGAAATAGTCGTCCACGAAGACGAGATAGCGTTCCCGCTGCTTGTCGGGCACGCTGTTATAGGCATATTTATAGGCAGACATGGCCGTATAATAGAGGATTTCCTCGCGATAGCGGTTGTCTGCATTTTCCTTGAGTACGTTCTTGAGGGCATAATGGGCGGCCAGGTAATCCTCCATGTGGTAATAGAGGTAGGCTGCCTTGTAGGCCTTGAGTTCCAGGCGGTTGTTCAAGTCATCCATCATCGCGGCCACCTGGTCGCGATATTGGGAATCCGGGTTCTCGACCTGGAAGACGGTCATTTCGGCGAGGGCCCGGTGCGTGGGCAGCGGGTCCAGTTCGTAGCGGTAGGTACTGCGGTAGAGGCAGTCGAGGCGGAGGAACTTGGCTTCTTCATTGAAAGGGCTCAGCGGGAAAGTGGCGACGAACTGGCTGAGGTTGCTTTCGGCCGTCACATAGTCGCCAAAGCGGTAGTTGCTCAGTCCCCAATAGAATTGCACGGTGTCTTCCTGCGGCGTGCCTTTCGTTATCATGCTGAGGCTCTCGAAGGCTTCTGCGGCCTTGCCGTATTTCTTGGCCTCGAACAGATCGAACGCCAGCTTGTATTTGGCATCATTGTCGCTGCCATACAGGATGGCTTCGTACTGGGACCGGCACGAAGGCAGAAGGAGGATGGCGGAAAGCACCGCCAGGATGATACGGTTACGCATGTGTCTCATTGTCTTGACAAAATGTATCGTTCGGCATCCAGGGCCGCGCGACAACCGCTTCCGGCTGCTGCGATGGCCTGGCGATACTGCGGATCCTGTACGTCGCCTGCTGCGAAGACGCCTTCCACACTGGTACGGGAGGTCTTACCGTCCGTCACGATATAGCCGTTCTCATCAGTCTCGATCCATTCCTTGAACAGGTCGGACTGGGGATGGTGGCCGATGGCCAGGAAGAAACCGTCGATGTCCTTCTCGAACACTTCCCCGCTCTTGCGAACCAGGCGGACGCCGGTCACGCCGCCGGCATCGCCCAGCACTTCCTGTGTCTGGCATTCCCAGAGGATCTCGATGTTGTCGGTCTGCATGACGCGTTCCTGCATGGCCTTGGAGGCGCGCAGGACATTGCGGCGCACGATCATGTAGACTTTCTTGCAGAGATGGGCCAGGTAGGTGGCTTCCTCACAGGCGGTATCGCCGCCGCCAACCACTGCAACTACTTTGCCACGGTAGAAGAAACCGTCGCAGGTAGCGCAGGCGCTGACGCCGAAGCCCCGGAATTTTTCTTCGCTCGGAAGGCCCAGGTATTTGGCGGTGGCGCCGGTGGCGATGATCAGGGTTTCGGCCAGAAGGGTCGTCTCACCGTCGACGGTCACGGCGAAGGGGCGTTTCGACAGGTCGACGGCCGTCACCATGCCGGAACGGACATCGGCGCCCAGGTTCACGGCCTGTGTCCGCATGTCGGCCATCAGCTGGTTGGCATCGACACCTTCGGGATAGCCGGGAAAGTTTTCGATGACCGTGGTGGTAGTCAGCTGGCCACCGGGCTGTAGCCCCTCATACAGAATGGGATCCAGCGCGGCACGCGCGGCATAGATCGCCGCGGTATATCCCGCCGGCCCGCTGCCGATAATCAGGCATTTCGTCGTAGTCTTATCCATAATACTCTTTGAACTTGCAAAGTTAAGTAATTTTTGTTATATTATAGCGATGAATCGCAAGGCTTGCAGGTATAGGCTCGAAAACCTACGACCCCAAGGGGTCTATCCCTCCCAAAATCAGCATGCTGTCGCGCTATCTTGCGATTCATCCCGCAAACGAGAACAATCGAGCAATAACAAGTCCGCATCAGCGGACCGCCGGAGGCCGGTACTTTGCTAGACCCAACTCAAGAACGCACTTACCTCCGAATTAGCAAAGTATTAAGGCCGGGAGGCGCGGGGTTTACTCCCGAGGGTCGTGCTCTCGCCTACGGCTCGGGTGGGGCAGCGCCCCAGTAACTCAATTCGCTGTTCCCAGACGAGGATGATGGACATGGCCCAGCGGGAGAGGAGCATGATCCACCAGACGGCGCCGCAGGCAGTCAGGAGCAGGAGGTCTTCCAGGTTGCTGTGGGAGATGCAGATGTGCGTATCGAGGAGGAGGACGTCGCGGTGGCTCACCTCGCCTCTTTCCATTTCGTCGAGCATCGCGGCCGCGCCGTAGCCGAGACCGATGACGTTGGCCACGATCCAGAGAAAGACCGTGTTGCCCGGCAGGCCGAAGACAGCCATCAACGGGCGGAATACTTTCGCCATCTTCTGCATGATGCCGAATTCACGCAGCAGGCGCTGCAGGATATTGAGCGTGTAGATGATGGCAATCATCATCAGCACCAGTTTCAGGGCCGACAGGAACCACTGCCAGAGGGTCGTCAGGAACGGCAGTTTTTCCTCCGTCGCCAAGACGGCCGTCGACAGGTCGGCGCTGCCGGGCAGGATCAGGTTGAGCACGATGCCCAGGATGAACGCACTCAGGGTCCGGACGATCACCATGCGCACCCCGTTGGCGCCCGTCTTCTTGAGTACGGCCGTCTCCAGCACCATCGAGTGGGAACACATCACCATGGTGCAGAGAATCGTCAGGGCGCGCCAGTCCAGTTCGAGGGTGGACATGACCGCGATGGCGGAATATACGTTCACAAAATAGCCGGACACATAGGCCAGCGCAGCTGCACCGGGCAGGCCGAAGATCTTGAACACGGGACTGACGGCATTCGAGATCCACGGCAGGATGTCGAAATACTTGAGCAGCATCATGGCGAAGGACACCGCCACGGTAATCTTGATGATCCAGATGCAAGTCTTCGTGGTAGAAGGAAGCACTTCCTTTACACAGCGGACTATCCGGTCTTTGGTTTCCTGTTTCATCTCGTTTTTCTTACTTCCAGTCTGCAGGACGGCCAGCATGGCAGATGACCTGGATCTCGACGCGGTCCAGCACCAGATCTTCCGGCATGCACTCGCGCACCCGGGCCTCGACCGCCGGCAGGAGGGACTCATCTGAAATATCAACAAGTTCCTGGGTATCACTCCTGTACAGATGGCCATGCTCGCTGGTGTCCACATCGAAGAACATCTTGCTGCTGAAACTCGGCCGCCGGACCAGCAGGCCTGCTTCGGTCATCGATTCCAGCACGTTATAGACAGTCGCCAGGCTCATCGTTCCCTTGTCGGAGCCCAGGTGGAGATAGACCGCATCGGCAGAAGCGTGTCCCAGCCGGCACATGGCCGCATACACCCGCATCCGTTGCGGCGTAGCCTTGAGCCCGCACTGGTTGAGCCGGGACCGGATCTCATCCATCGAATGCTGCCTGAAATCACCCTCCATCATGCCGCAAAAATATGGATAATTGTTCTCATTTGCAAGTACAAAACTGACAGATAATTACTATCTTTGCAGAATATGAAGAAACTGCTGCTCATCGTATTTGTCGGCTGCCTGCTGGCGGCATGCGGAAAAGAAAATGTCACCGGGCCCCAGGTTGTGGCGCACCGAGGCTATTGGAAAACAGAAGGTTCCGCCCAGAATTCCATCTCCTCCCTAATGAACGCCGGCAGAATCGGCGCCTACGGCTCCGAGTTTGATGTCAACCTGACTGCCGACGACCAGCTGGTCATCAACCACGATTTCACCTACAAAGGTTTCACCATCCGCGAAACCACGCTGGCCGAGCTGCGCAACGACACGCTCCTTCTCGCCAACGGTGAAATCATCCCCACGCTCGACGAATATCTGGAAGCCTCGCTCCAATATCCGGAGCTCAAGCTCATCTTCGAACTCAAGAGCAAAGGGGATCCGGAATACGAAGCCACGGCGATCCGCAAGAGCATCGAAGCCTTCAAGCGTTATGGCGTAAAAAAGCGTATCATATTCATTTCCTTCAGCTTGAGCGCCTGCAAGGAATTCGCGCGCCTGATGCCCAAGAACCGGGTTGAATACCTGGGCGGCGAAATCGCCCCGGCTGAATTGAAGAAAATGGGGATCAACGGAATCGACTATCATCATTCCGTGTTCCTCAGCCGGCCCGAATGGGTGGTGGAAGCCCACAATCTGGGCATGAAGGTCAATGTCTGGACCGTCGATGAAGACGACGACATCAAACGGATGCTGCTGCTCGGCGTCGACGAAGTGACGACCAACATGCCGGAGCAGGCCATGCGCATCATCGAATCGGGCGATTTCGGAAAAATCAACCCTTATTGATTCTAATCCAGGTATCGGAAGCTACGAGGGATCTACGTCGATGATGATGGTCGTATGTCCCTTGAAATCCTTGTCAATCTGATCGATACGTGCATATAGCGCGCGCTTGGCAGCAGCCAGGTTTCGGTCGCTTTGTATAATAGAGACATTATCGCTCCGATAACGGCGACATTGGTAATCGGTATACGGCAATGATCGCTCACTTCGCTGCTCTGGTTTCCGTTCCGCTCGCTAAAAAATGCTCGCGGCTCCGGAAACCAACCGCAGCTTCGTTCGCTATTGTGGCATTCGTTGTGGCGCTTGTAAAGCTAGGTTCGTATTTCCTACGCGTTTTTACGACGGATGTAGAATTCCAATCGTTGTTCCCATACGAGAACGATAGACATGGCCCAGCGGGCGAGGAGCAGGATCCACCAGACGGCGCCGCAGGCAGCCAGGAGCAGGAGGTCTTCCAAGTTGCTGTGGGAGATGCAGATATGGGTATCGAGCAACAGGACGTCGCGGCGGCTTACTTCGCCGCGCGCCATCTCGTCGAGCATCGCGGCGGCGCGCTTCCACGGACTACAGCAGGGGTTCGTCTGAAAAATCCACGATTTCCTGCGTATCCTGCCGATAAAGATGGCCGTGTTCACTGGTATTGACGTCGAAATACATCTTGCTGCTGAAACTGGGCCGCCGGACCAGCAGGCCCACTTCGGTCATCGATTCCAGCACGTTGTAGACCGTAGCCAGCGTCATCTTCCCCCGGGCGCCTCCCAGCTCCTGGTAGACCCTGTCGGCGGAAGCGTGTCCCAGCCGGCACATAACCGCATACACCCGCATCCGCTGCGGGGTGGCCTTAAGCCCACACTCGTTGATCCGAGCCCGGATGTCATCCGTGGAAACCTGTCTGGATACTTCCTCCACCATGACACAAAAGTATGGATAATTGTTCTGATTTGCCAACACGGGCAAAGCAAGAAAACACTATCTTTGTATCATGAAAAAGAGCCTGTTCCTCCTTCTCGCGAGTTGCCTGCTGGCGGCCTGTGAATTATTACCTTTCTCCTCACCTTTCTCCGGACCCCAGGTCGTGGCGCACCGCGGCTACTGGAAGACGGAAGGTTCCGCCCAGAACTCTATCTCCTCCCTGCTGAACGCCGGAAGAATCGGCGCCTACGGCTCGGAATTCGACGTCAACCTCACCGCCGACGACCAATTGGTCATCAACCACGATTTCACCTATTTAGGCATGGTCATCCGCGAGACGACACTCGAAGTCCTGCGCAATGACACCCTCCGCCTGCAAAACGGGGAGCGCATCCCCACGCTGGATGAATACCTGGAAGCGTCGCTCCAGTATCCGGAACTGAAACTTGTGCTCGAGCTCAAGAGTGAGGGCGATCCGATCTACGAAGAAACCGCCATCCACAAAATCATCGAGGCCATCCAGCGCTACGGCGTGCAGAGACGCGTGGAATTCATCTCCTTCAGCCTGAGCGCCTGCGAGGCATTCGCCCGCCAGATGCCGAAGAACCGCGTGGAATACTTGGGCAGCGATATCCTTCCGGCCGAACTGAAGGAAAGGGGAATCAGCGGGATCGATTACCACTATTCCGCGTTCGACTTGCATCCGGAATTGGTAACGCAAGCCCACGAACTGGGCATGATCGTCAACGCCTGGACGGTCGACAAAGAAGAGGATATCAAGCGGATGCTGGCCCTGGGTGTGGATCACATCACCACCAACGAACCCGAACTGGCACAACAGCTGATCGCAGACTTCAAAGCTACTGCGGATCCACGTCGATAATCAGGGTCGTATGTCCCTTGAATTCGCGCTCGATCTGGTCGACGCGCATGTATAAGGCCCGCTTGGTAGCGGCCAGGTTCCGGTCGCGCGGCAGCTTGATCCAGAACTGGCGGATGTGTTCGCCTGCCACCATGTCGACAGCCGGGGCGGTGGGTCCGGCGATGTCCCGGATGCCGATGGCTTTCGCTGCCTCCTCGATGAGGCGGCACACATTCCACACGCGGCCCTCATAACGGTCTTTTACCGTTACGGAAATCAGGCGGACATATGGCGGATAGGAAAAGGTTTTCCGCTCGACCAGCAGCCCGGCGGCGGGATCGGAATACGCCTCGGGGTGTTGCAGGCGCTGCAGCACGGGATGGTCGGGCTGGAAGGTCTGGATCACGAGCTTGCCGGCTTCGCCGCGGCGCCCGGAGCGGCCCATCAGCTGGGTGAGCAGTTGGAAAGCGCGTTCATCACTGCGGAAATCCTGCACGGCAAAGAGACCGTCGGCACTGATGACGGCTACCAGGGCCAGCCGCTCGAAGTCAAAGCCTTTGGTAATCATCTGGGTTCCGACCAGGATGTCGATGCGGCCCGCGGCAAAATCGCGGATCAGCCTGTCTTCCGCCGTCTTGCTCTGCGTGGTATCGGCATCGAAACGGGCAACCGTCCGGTCCGGGAAAGCATCCCGCAGCTCTTCTTCCAGTTTTTCGGTACCGCTCCCCCGCTCCACCAGCGCCACTTCACCGCAGGAAGGGCAGCGCAAGTCGTATGGGCGATTGAAACCACAATAGTGGCAGGACAGACTGTTGTTGAAACGGTGATAGCTCAGCGCCACGTTGCAATGCGGGCACTTGACCACCTCACCACAGGCTTCGCACTGTACGACAGGCGCATAGGCGCGCCGCGAGCGGAAAACCATCACCTGCTTTCCGGCTTCCAGCACGGCGGCCATCTCCTTGAGAAGCTTGCGCGAGAAAGAGCCCTCCATATTGTGCAGCCGTAATGCCTGCGCCATGTCGATGATTTCTATTTCCGCAGCGTCGCCGCCATAATAGCGGCACGGAAGTTCCGCCGAGCAGAATTTGCGGGTCTGCACATTGAAACGCGCCTCGCACGAAGGCGTGGCGCTCCCCAGCAATACGTTTGCCTTGTGAAGGCCTGCCAGCATCAGGGCAGCATCGCGACCATTGTACCGGGGTGCCGTATCATCTTGTTTATAGGAGCGGTCATGCTCTTCATCCACCACAACCAATCCCAGCTTCCTGAAAGGCAGGAAGATGGCGGAGCGGGTGCCAAGCAAGATGCGCGGCGTAGGATCGCGCCGCAGGGTATCCATCACGCGGTAGCGTTGTGGCACGGTTGTGCGGGAATGGTAGACCAGCAGCTGCGGGCCGAAAACGGCGGCGAGCCTTTGTTCCAGTTGTTTGGAGATGGCGATTTCAGGAACGAGATAGAGCACGTCCCGGCCCTGCTGCAACTGTCCGGCGGCCAGGTGCAGGTAGATTTCGGTCTTGCCGCTGCCCGTCACGCCGTTCAGCAAGACGGGCTTATGCTGTGAGAAACCCGTCCGGACTTGTTCCATTGCAATCCGCTGGTTTTCAGATAGTTCACAGAGTGGATAATCGGCAGGTGCGACGGCTTCTCCGGTTGCTGTCCCGGCCTTTTTCTTCGGACTCTTGCGTGGCCGGGGCGGCTGCAGCATCAGCTTCTGGATGCCGGCGTTGAAGGCCGCCTTGAGTACTTCGCCAGGAGTACACAGATAATAATCGGCCAGCGCCTGCCAGAAGTTCCGCTCCATCGCCGTCGCAGCCGGAATATCCAGCACAGCCTCCACTTCCTCGATTCCGGAAAGGTTCACGCCGACAGGCGCGCTGTCGAGGACCTGCAGCACCACGCCCAGCGCCGGATACCCGCGCAACGGCACCTGCACCCAACTCCCCTCTTCCGCCATCAAGCCCTGCGGCAGGCGATAGCTCAGCGTATCCTTCAATTTCAGAGGCAGCAGCACCTCGACATATCTCTTCTCCACGGCCATTTCCGATGCTTTTTAGAATATTCTTCTGCGAAATTAAGATAAAAAAACAGTAATGAAAAATAAGTTAACGCAAAGGCGCAGCAACGGCCAAAGGCCGCAGGGGTTCGGGGGCAGCGCCCCCGGTAGACACAAGTGCTTCAGCACCACAAAAAAAGGAGACTTGAAGCAAGTCTCCTTTTTTTGTGGTGCTGGGAAGAATCGAACTGCCGACACATGGATTTTCAGTCCATTGCTCTACCATCTGAGCTACAGCACCGAATTGGGACTGCAAAGGTAAGGATTTTTTTTATTCTGCAAAATTTTTTGGTCATTTTGTCACCAGAAAATGGACATTCTGTCGCAGGATGTGCCATTTTGGCCAGCTTTCCGGGCATGGCCCGGGCTTTGCCATAGTCCTGCCAGAAACCAATCAATTTTAAAGTTTTTGAGCTATGTTACCGATTATCAGAAAGACTAGTGACAGCTGGATGCCGGACATTTTCAATGACTTTTTCGACAACAGCTGGATGGAACGGCCGATGTATACTGCCCCGGCCATCAACGTTCTTGAGAACGAAAAAGAATACGAAGTGGAGCTTGCCGCTCCGGGTTTGGACAAGGATGACTTCAAGGTCCATGTCGATGCAGACAACAACCTGCACATCGAAATGGAAAAGAAGACTGAAAACAAGGAAGAGAAGCGTCACGGCCGCTTCCTGCGCCGCGAATTCTCCTACGAGAAATTCCAGCAGACGCTGCTCCTCCCCGACGACGTGGATGCCGATAAGATTGAGGCGAAGGTCGAGAAGGGTGTCCTGAACGTCCATCTCCCGAAGAAGGAGAATACTCCGAAGGTCGAGGCTATCAAGCATATCGCCATCAAATAACAATCGGCCTCCCTCTTAAGAAAAGTTCCCTGCCTTTCCGGGTAGGGAACTTTCTTTTTATCCCAAATCTTTGACCAGTTTGTGGATCATGCGCATCTGGTCGGGAATGCGGA
This sequence comes from Bacteroidales bacterium, assembly GCA_016290385.1. Classification (GTDB taxonomy): domain Bacteria; phylum Bacteroidota; class Bacteroidia; order Bacteroidales; family UBA932; genus Cacconaster. Next base: position 12,620 of record JAEETO010000019.1, read on the forward strand.
TGCGCTGCGGGCATTTCGGGAGGCAGGCGTTGCACATGACGCAGGCTGAGGCGTCGGTGCCGGAGGCCAGCGTCGCGTAGCGCTTGAGGAATTCCTTCCGTTTCTCCTTGTAAGCCTTGTCTTTCTTGTTGTTCGGATCGGGCAGCATCAGCGCGTCGCTCATGCCGTTATAGACGGCGAAGACGCCGGGGATATCCACGCCGCGCGGGCAGGGCATGCAGTAGCGGCAGGCCGTGCAGGGAATGTGCGGATTGCCGTTGTAGAGCCGTGCCATCTCCATCATATACGCATTGTCCGCTTCCGTGAACGGCTTGAAGTGGCTGAAGGTATAGACGTTCTCCATGAGTTGCTGCATGTTGCTCATGCCGCTGAGCGTACACATCACGCCCGGATAAGAAGAAGCGAAAGTCAGCGCCACGCCGGCCGGCGAAAGCTGCGGGAAACGCTCGGCGAGCTTGCCTTTCAAGCCGTCGGACACGTTAGCCAGTGCGCCACCGCGGATAGGCTCCATGATCACCACGGGAATACCTTTGGCCACCAGCATATTGTAGAGCGTCTCGGCGTCGCAGGACTCGTCGCTGTCTTCCAGCGGCATGTCCTTCCAGTCCACATAGTTCATCTGGATCTGGACGAATTCCCAGTCATACGGCATCTCGAGCAGGGCCTTGAGCGCCGCATTGGAGCCGTGGAACGAGAAGCCCAGATGACGGATCGTCCCTTTCTTGCGGAGATCCTGCAGCCAGGGCAGCAGTCCATTGTCCTTGAAGCGCTTGTTGAAATCTTCCACGCTGCCGATGGAGTGGAGCAGGAAGTAGTCCACATAATTGGTCCGCAGGTTCTTCAGCGAGTTGGCGAACATGTCCTTGCAAGCACCCAGATCGGCATTCGAGAAGTTCGACATCTTGGTCGCGATCAGATAGCTCTTGCGGTCGTGGCGGCTGAGTGCCTCGCCCGTCGCCCGCTCCGAATCGCCATAGGCCGGCGCAGTATCGAAATAGTTGATGCCGTGTTCGAGGGCATAGTCGATCATCATGTTGATGGCTTCCTGGTCGAGCGGGGCGCGGCGGCCGCCGCCAGCCTTACGCGGAAAGCGCATGCAACCCATGCCGAGCAGGCTGATGCTTTCATTTCCCAGTGATTTCCAGGTACGGTGGATGACCTGGTCACCCTTGGCGGGTTCGGTGAATTTCCAGTTCTGGGGAAGGACGCCGGCGGCGCGGAGCGGAGCGGCAGCGAGCGAAGAGCCGGCGGCCAGACCGGCTCCGGCAAGCATCATGGCGCGAATGGCCTCACGCCGGGACATATTTTTCTTTTCCATATTCGGTGAATTGATGAGTCGTAAAGTTACAAAATTTCAAAATGATAAATCGTCGTCTGGGTATAATTCTCGCCAGGGCGCAAAAGCGTGGACGGGAAATCGGCATGATTGGGCGAATCCGGAAAATGCTGTGTCTCAAGCACCAGCCCGCGATCGGGCTTGCCACTGTACATCTGCAGGCCGGGCTGGTCCGTATAAACCTTCATCAGAATGCCGGTAGCGGGCTCCCAGAGCTCAAGCGCCGGCTCGGGTGAGCCGCGCAGGACGAAATTATGGTCGAATTCAGGCGTTACCGGCTTGCCGGCACGGAAATCGAAAGACGTACCCTCCACCGGGGCAATCTCACCTGTCGGGATGAGCCCGGCATCGACCGGGGTATAACAATCGGCGTTGATTTTCAAAATGTGCGAAGTGGTCAGCCCTTCACCGTCTCCGTGCAGATTGAACCAGGCGTGGAGCGTGGGATTGAGGATGGTCGGCTGGTCTGTGACGGCGCTGTACTGCAGCACCAGCTCGTTGTTGTCGGTCAGCGTACAGAGCACTGAAATCTCCAGGTTGCCCGGATATCCCTCTTCGCCATCCGGCGAAACGCGGGTCATCAGCAACACGTTATCCGCGAGCGGCTGCAAGGTCCACTCGTGTTTGTCGAAACCGCCTTTTCCTCCGTGAAGATGGTTTTCGCCTTCATTCTGGGACAACTGGTACGTAAAACCGTCAAGTTCGAAACGACCATTGGCGATGCGATTGCCATAACGGCCCACGATGGGCTGCCGGTAATCCATGTCTGCACGGGCCGCCGCCGGGTCGGCACAGCCCCATACCACATTTTTCAGCGTGCCGTCCTTCGCCGGCACTTCAAGCCGCAGCATACGGGCGCCATACGAAGTGAAGGTGGCACACATGCCGTTCTCGTTCCGGATCGTAAAGGTCAGTTCCTCCGCCTGTTTCCGGCAGCCGGAGAGCAAAGCCGACAGAAGAAAAGCGACGCAAAATATTTTGAATATCCTCATAGAATCGCTATTTTTGATAGATAAATTCAAAGATATGAAAAAAACGGCACTCTTCCTTCTCGCAACGCTGATTTTATGTCCGGCCATCGCTACGGCCCAGACCTGGGCACCGGCCGGCGACCACATCCGCACGCCCTGGGCAGACCAGGTCGATCCCGGAAATCCCCTGCCCGAGTATCCTCGTCCGCTGATGCAGCGCGATGCGTGGATGAACCTCAACGGACTCTGGGACTACGCCGTGCTGCCGCTCGATGCGACTTACGAAAAAGCAGACGGGAAAATCCTCGTCCCCTACTGCATCGAATCGAGCCTCTCCGGCGTGGGACGGACTGTCGGAACCGATGAGAACCTCTGGTATCAGCGACGTTTCAGCGTGCCGAAATCCTGGAAAGGCCAGCGCGTCCTGCTGCACTTCGGAGCAGTGGACTGGCGGGCCGACGTCTGGGTGAACGGGGTGAAGTCCGGTACGCATACAGGCGGATACACGCCTTTCAGCCTGGATATCACCGATGCCCTCCAGGCCGGTGAAAATGTACTGACCGTACGGGTCTGGGACGGTACCGACACCGGTTTCCAGCCGCGCGGCAAACAGGTCCGCAAACCCAGCGGAATCTGGTACACCTCCGTCACGGGCATCTGGCAGACAGTCTGGCTGGAACCGGTACCGCAACAATATATCGCGAACCTTCGCATCACCCCCGACCTCGCTTCCGGATGTATCCGCGTCCTTGCCGAAGGTGTTGAAGACGGTCTCGTGGAAGTGAATCTGCTGGCAGACGGCAAACGTATCGCCTCGGCCCGCGCCCTGGCAGGATCCGAAGCCGAAGTACACGTCCCGGACGCCCGTCTCTGGTCGCCGGACGATCCCTATCTCTATGATCTGGAAGCCTCCCTTGTCGTAGGCGGCAAGCCTGTCGACAAAGTCCGGAGCTACTGTGCCATGCGCCAGGTCGGCGTGGCGGCAGGGCCGGACGGCATCCTCCGCATGACCCTCAACGGCAAGCCCGTCTTCATGTACGGCCCGCTCGACCAGGGCTGGTGGCCCGACGGTCTCTATACCGCTCCGACCGACGAGGCACTGGCCTACGACGTGCAGAAAACCAAGGACTGGGGCTTCAACCTCATCCGCAAGCACGTAAAAGTAGAGCCTGCCCGCTGGTACTACCACTGCGACCGCCTCGGCATCCTCGTATGGCAGGACATGCCCAGCGGCGACCTCCACGGCAGCTGGCAGATGACCCGCCTGTATGAAGGCACGGAATTCGTCCGCAGTGCCGCCTCCGAGGCCTGCTACCGCAAGGAGTGGAAGGAAATCATGGACTATCTCTACAGCCATCCCTGCGTGGTGGTGTGGGTGCCTTTCAATGAGGGCTGGGGCCAGTTCAAGACCGTCGAGATCACGGACTGGACCAAGCAGTATGACCCGTCGCGCCTGGTCAATTCGGCCAGCGGCGGCAACCACTTCCTGAAAGCAGGCGACATCCTCGACCTGCACAACTATCCGCAGCCCGACATGTATCTCTACGACACGAAGCGCGTCAACGTGCTGGGTGAATATGGCGGCATAGGCATGCCGGTGGAGGGCCATCTCTGGACACCCGACCGCAACTGGGGCTACATCAAATTCGCCAGCCCCGCAGAAGTGACGGACGAATATGTCAAATACGCCCGCCAGCTGAAAGAAATGATTGCACGAGGCTTCTCCGGCGCCATCTACACGCAGACCACCGATGTCGAGATCGAAGTCAACGGCCTGATGACCTACGACCGCCGCGTCGACAAGGTCGACATCCCCCGCATCCGTGAAATCAACAAACAGGTAATCAATACATTGAAATAATGAAACGCACACTTTTATTCGTTGCGGCGGCCCTGTTCGCCCTGACATCCTGCACCAAGGAGATCAAGACGGAAACCCTCAGGCTCGAAGAGGATATTCCGCTCCATGAAGGCAGTGAAAACCATCTGGACCTCAACCTGGATATCGACTTCCCGGTTTCCGGTTTCTCAAAGGAAGCCCTGGAGGAAGTCCGCAAAGCCATCCGCGTACACACGCTCGGCGAAAACTACACTGAATTCACAGGCTCGCTGGCTGAACTCGGAAAGGCCTGGCGGGATGCCCTCGCCGAAGATTACATCGATTCCAACACAGCCATGCTCGAAGAGATGGAAATGGCGGAAGAAGACGCGCCTTTCCTCAACTGGGGCTATGACTATAAGGGTACTTTTGGCGAATCTTATGACAAGTTCATCAATTACTTCGTCGAACAATACCAATATCTGGGCGGCGCCCACGGCATGTACGGCACATTCCCGTTCGTATTCAGGCTGTCGGACGGACAGGAGGTAGACTGGACCGTAGTCGCCCCTGGGGTTTCCGAAGAAAAAATGTGCGCGTTGCTGCTCAAGCACCGGATGGACGACATGAAAGACATTGTCGATGAAGAGGAAGGCATCAACGAAGAAGACATCTTCTTTTCCGAAACCATCGAACCCAGTCCCTGGTTCTCCGTCGATAAGGAAGGTCTCACCTTCTACTACCAGCCATACGATCTGGCCCCCTACGTCTTCGGCGTCATCACCGTCCCGGTGCCTTGGGAGGAGCTGAAATAATGAAACATCTTTTATTTGCATGCGCAGCCCTGCTGGTCATGATGACCGCCTGCTGCAAGAACGAAGCGCCGAAAGAAAAGGGCGCCCTGGAAGTTATCAAAGCCCGAACGAGCATCCGGAGCTTCACAGGTAAGAAACTCACCGAAGATCAGATACATACGCTGCTCGATGCGGCGATGGCCGCGCCGACCGACGCCAATATCCAGCCATGGCGTTTCATCGTCATCACCGACGATGAAATCAAGGCCGGCCTTTATCAGGGAGAAAAGCATAAGCATATGGTCACTACGGCCGGCGCCGTCATCGTTGTCTGCGGCGAGACTACACGCATGGTCAAGCCTCGCGATGCGGCAGAAGATGCCGAGCCGGTCGAACGGCCCAACAACTACTGGTTCGAGGACTGCTCCGCCGCTACTGAGAACCTGCTGCTGGCCGCCACGGCCCTCGATCTTGGCGCCGTCTGGCTTTCCTGCTACCCGACCGAGCGGATCGTCGACCGCATCCGGGCTTATCTCGGCATCCCGGCCAACGTAACCCCGCTGGCCATCGTCCCCGTCGGCTACCCCGCCGAGACCCCCGAACCGAAAGACAAGTGGAACCCCGACAATATCCATTACGACCGCTGGTAGCAATCAGCCATTTTTCACCAACCCGAAATTCGTTGTCCTGCGTCGGAGCCGTTTAAGCAGCATCAGACGCAGGACAACCTGCTCAACTAGGCCTTGAAGGCGGGGTTGTCCTGACAAACCACCCTTTGAGGTGACCACAATGGCATGTAGTCTGGACAACGTTTTTCGGGTTGATTAAAATTGGTCTTTCACTTCGTCGTATACCAGGCCGCATAGCCGTATGATCTGTTTGAGTGAACTGTTATAGCGGGCGCGGAGGGTTCTGGCCAGCCTGACACGTTGTTGCACAGACAAAGTCTTTATACTCTTCATGCCAAACAACTCATAGCAAAGTTCATTCTTGTGTTGCCGCATCTCCTGCATGGGGATGGAAAGCAGCGAGAGTTTGCCGCCGCGTGCTTCCACGTCGTCTTCCTTGGTGATGCAGAAGAAATAGTTGAAACTCTTACAGGTCTTGTAGATTCTCTCGACTAATTCATAAGCTACGTATGCACCCGGGAAAACCAACGGACCTGTCATCGGGGTGAGATCTTCAGGGAGACTCCGTGTATGCAGAAACGATCGTTGCTGCTCGATGCTCAGGTCTGCAAAGGTGCATTCTGGTTCTTCCGGGCCGATCCAAGCCGGTGAACTCCACAAACCGGGCCGGCGGAAATAGAGCGGGCCGCTGCACCAGGGATAATCCCAAGCCATATACGAAACACCTCCCACAGGGGCATTTTTGATAGAATAGCAGATGACGACCTTCAAATAGAAATCGTCATCCACAATCTGATGATGGATGGGGACTTTCGCCAGTTTGTTATGCTCTCCATGGCGCAGCGCTATATGGCGGGATGTTCTGCATACATAGTCATGTATGAAGCGGTTGCATTCATCGAATTCTCCATACAGGACGAAGTGGATGTGGGTATCCATCAGACAGAAGGCAAGGATGACCACGCGGTATCCCCGGACAGTGACATAGATGCGGTTCATCCCGGCGATGAAATCTTCATCGTCGAGGAACATTTCGTCGATGGCATTTCCGTCGGTACTGAAATGCCAGCAGTTTTTGACAGTAATCTTTTGTCCTTTGGAGAAAGGGACGTCAAGCCCCAGGTCGACAATGATTTGCATGAGCAGTTCTTGATCTATCTTCATCTCAAATCCGGCGCCGCTTATGGCTGCTCGCTTACAAAGATAATACATCAAAGGCCGCTTGTCAAGTATTTTCTCCCTCATTGATGATTCTTATCCCAACAAATGGGGATGAACAGGTATTGGAATTCGCTGTACCTTTGCCGTTGAATATGGAACACGAACATCATCACCACCACCATCACCACGCGGAGGCTGCGCAGGACGTGGCGTCGTTGCGGGGCATCTATTGGATATCCATCGCCTTGAACCTGGCATTCGTGCTGGTCGAGGCAGGCGTCGGACTATGGAAGGGATCCCTAGGCCTGCTGTCCGACGCAGGGCACAATCTGAGCGATGTCTTTTCGCTGGTGCTGGCGCTGATTGCCTTCCGGCTGGCCGCCTCGCACAGTACTGAAAAGTTCACGTATGGCTACAAGAAGGGATCCATCCTGATCTCGCTGCTCAATGCTGTCATCTTGCTGGTGGCCGTGGGCGCCATTATTGTCGAGAGTATCCATAAGTTGCGCAATCCCGTGGCCATTGACGGCGGAGCCGTGGCCTGGACAGCGGGCGTGGGCATCGTGATCAACGGCTTGACGGCCTGGCTTTTGATGCGCCACCAGAAAAACGACATCAACACCCGCGGAGCTTTCCTGCACATGGCAGCTGACACGTTGGTGTCCGTCGGCGTGGTCATTTCAGGTATCATTATCTCACTGACAGGTTGGACCTTCATCGATCCTGTCATCGGTATCATCATCGCCTTTGTTATCCTAGTGAGTACCTGGCAGTTGCTGGCAGAAAGCATCCGCATGAGCATGGACGCTGTCCCGGAAGGCATCCATCCCGACGAGATCCGGCGACAGATGGAATCCGCGGAAGGTGTCCGCAGCGTACACCATCTCCACATCTGGCCCATCAGCACAACCGAGACGGCGCTGACTGCCCATCTGGTCGTCGCCCCTGAAAGCGATGCCGAAGCCATCGTCCATGACGTCAAACATATCCTTCGCGAGGCCGGCATCCATCATGCTACGCTCGAGACCGAGCAGGAAGGCCACCCCTGCGCCGACGAATCTTCCTGCAACTGATCATTCCGATTAACTTTCTGCTTGTTTTTGCTACCTTTATGGTGTATGCGTACCATAACGGAACAGGAATTTGCACAACTCTCAGCCAGGATACGGAGCAAACTGAAGGCGCTGGCTCAGCGTTTCAACCGGGCCGCAGGCCTGGCCAGCGAGGCAGAGGATGTGGCACAGGAAGCCCTGATTACGCTGTGGCAACTATCTGAGAAGGGCTATCCTGTCCGGGACGCGGAAGCGCTGGCCGTGAAGATCACGAAGAATCTCTGCATCAGCCGATACCGGAAGCAGCACCTGCAATTTCAGTCGATGACGGATGCGACGGTTGCAGGCGATGAATCCGCCACTGAGGCTGCTGATGCTGAAGATATCGAGACCATCCGCAACACCCTGTATAGCCGGCTGACCGAAACACAGCGCACTTTCCTGACCCTGCGTAACGAATACGGCCTCTCGCTCGACGAGATCGCCGCGACCACCGGACGGCCGAAAGCAAGCATCAAGGTTGCGATTTCCACCGCCCGAAAGCAGATGCTCGAACAATTGAAGAAAATCCGATGACCATGGATAAAGATACACGTAAGGCGCTGATACAGCGCTATCTCGAGGCAGATACCACTCCCGCCGAAGAACAACGGCTCCGGGAATGGTTCTCCACGCATCCGGCCGACGCGGACGAGCGGGACTTCGCCCGGCTGATCGGCCTCCCCACCCCGGGCGGCCTGGCCGAAACCGACGACGCAGAAGCGGAGTTCGACCGGATCGTAACCGAAGGCGAGAAGAAACGGCACAAGATCGTCCGCTGGGGCATCACTCTGACCGCTGTGGCAGCCGCTATCGCCCTGCTGCTCTGGCTCATGCCTGCCCGTTCCCACGACGCAGACTCGCCGTTGACGACTGTCCAGATTGCCGAAGGCATCCAGCAGATGATGCTACTGGACATCGGTGACATCGAATCGATCACGGCCACGCCTGCCGGGCCTATGGCCATTCTCACTGCTCATCTCAAGAATGGCAGCACCTGTTCGTATATTCTGAGCTGCAACAAGGACGAAGGTACCACATCGCTCCTCGCCTGCACAAACCAATAATGCCCAACGAAATGAAAAACATCTTCACGATTCTTTCCACCGTCTGCGCCCTTCTGCTATGGAGCGGCACCCTCCAGGCGACTCCCGTTTCCGTCGTCCCCGATACCACCAACCGTTATGTGATCGACGAACGGCCGGTCGAAAACTTCGACGGCTCCCAGCTCGCCGGCAAGACGATTGTGAGTTATGAGATCACCAAGGAAGACGACGACAAGACCGTCATTCAGGTCCATACCATCCGTACAAAAGATACGCGTATGCCCACCGATCCCATCTATGTCATCGACGGCAAAAAAGCCACGAAAGAGGATTTCGAAAACCTGAATGCATCGGCCATCGAGAAAGTATCCGTTGTCAAAGGCAGCAGCCGGGATTCTTACAAGAAACTTTCAGGCGAAGACATCCAGCAGTACGAAGGCTGGGAGAATGGCGTCATCCTCGTCAAGACGAAGCCCGTCGATCCCAACGCCCCGCAAACCATTACCGTCATTCGGGGCGGCCAGAAACAAACGATTACCGTCAGGTCCGGCGACATCAAGGTCATCCGGTCCGAGACGAAATAGCGTCCAGGGCTTAACCCGAAAAACGTTGTCCAGACTACATACCATTATGGTCACATCAGAGGACGGACTGTCAGGACAACCCCGCCTTCAAGGCCTCGTTGAGCAGGTTGTCCTGCGTCGGATGCCGTCAAACAGCACAGACGCAGGACAACGATTTTCGGGTTGGAGCGAGAAGCCAGGAAAGCTGGTATTTCGCGGCGCAGGAAAGAAACTTACTGGTTGACGATCGTGCAGCGGTCGTTCCATTTGAGTCCGCCGGGACGGATCTCGCTGTTGCCGTACTTGCCACCTGCGTAATCCTGCTTCAGAAACACTTCGTGGCAGACCGTGAAGCCCTGGTCTTCACAGATCACTTCAGAGGTGAATGTGCGGTATACAGGAACGCCCAGCGCATTCACTTCCACTTTGTAGTCCGAGAAGACCCGGGCTGCCTTGGGCGTGCCCCATTCCGGGCAGTTGTCCTTGACGGCCTGTTCCAGCCAGGCCACGTGGCCGGTGAAGTTCTCGTGTTTGTCCCCCTTTTCTTTGGTGGTGCGATATTGCGTCAGCAAAGCGCCTTTCTTCATCTTCAGGATTTCAGCATTGGGCTTTTTCTCCTTGGCGGCCGCCTTGCGTTCTGCATCGAAAGCCTGCAGCGAAGCGATATCAAAAGATGCCGGGAAATCGATCTTGTATTCTTCCGGAAGCTCGTCATAGAGTTTCTTCATGTTGCCGGCCATTTCGGAGAATCCCTCTTCCGAGCCATTCGTCCATTTCATCGTGACACCTGTCGAAAGGCTGCCGAATGCCCGGTAGAGATGGAACATGCGCGTGGCAGGATTGTCACTCTTCAGCGCACGGGCCAGCTGTGCATTGGCCTTGGTCACCATGTACTGACCCAGTTTGCGGGCTTTGGTTTCCTTGTCGTCGCCGCTGTAGTCGGGGCTTTCGGGAAGACCGATTGCCTCGATCTGCTGCATCCGCTTCAGGACTTCCTTCCGTTCAAACTGCCATTGCTCCGCTTCATAGTCGGTGAGTTTCTCGCCATCCCAGAGATGATAGGTCTTGTCGAGGAAATCAAAGCTGGGCTTGCCTGTGTTCAGGCGAAAGGCCGCCTCGTAGTCCAACTTGTCCGGATCTTCTGCATCCAGCGATTCCGCCAGCCGCTTCATCCAGTAAGCCAGGTCCGCCTCAACGGTCGCGCCACCTGAGGTATAATCCCATTCCGTGTGGCGGGCTTTGGAATAATCCACATCAAATTTCTTTTCATAAGGGGCCATGCCCGCGCTCAGAGCGATGACGATCGTCACCAGCATTCCGGCAATCATTTGAAAGCGTTTCATTGTTGTGTCGTTTTACGGTGCAAAATTACACTGTGGCTATGACTCCGGATTAATGATTTTTCAGTAATTTTGGGCCTCGAAGCTACTGAAAAACTGTGAAAACAGCGTTTTTATCCTTTTTATCCCTTTTGCTGTGCCTGCATTTGCTTTCCTGCCGGCCCGAAAACAGAGTGCTCGAAAATGCGGAAACGGAGAAAGCGACCGCACTGCTCAAGAAGGCCGGAGAGGATGTCAAGGCGCAGCATTTTGATGCGGCGATGGAAAATGCCCTGGCGGCACTGGCCATTGCCGATGCGGAGGATGCTTCGCTGCTCAGGGTCCAGGCACTCGACTGCATCATCGGCATCGACATCATGACCAGCCGGGATGCCGATGCGTGGGAAAAAGCGCTGGAGGCCGAGACAATCGCGCGGGTGAACGGATTCAAGGAGGAACTCGCGGGAATCCTTATTTCCAAGGCAAAACTCTGTTCCTATGCAGAGATATCGCCCGAGACCGGGAGAAACGAAGAAGGACTGGAGTATGCCTTCGAAGCGCTTTCCCTGGCAGAGGAGACGAACGATCATGAGCGGCAATGCGAAGCCTGCTATGTCATCGCATCCCTCTACATCAATGAAAATCGCTGGAACGATCCCATCGATCCCGTATTATATCAGAAAGCCGGGGAATACCTGGACAGAGGGCAGTCGCTGGCCGAAACCTATGATATTCCGCGTCTTCGCAGGAACGGCATCCTGTTCCGCTCCCGCTGGTTCCAGCAGGGGGACCGCAACGAGGAAGCCGTCCTGTACTTTACGCAGGTCCTGGCCGGACTGAAAGAGACGGACCATCTGACGGCTGCCAGCCTTGACGACCGGCTGGTCCGCCTGTACGGACGCCTGGGAGATCATGAAAAGGCGCAGGAGGCCCACGACGACTACGTCTATCAAATGCAGTTGTATATGCAGCAAAAGGCCGATGAAACGCTGCAGGAGATGGAAACCCGCTTTGAAGTACAGGAAAAAGAACGGGAAATCGAGCGTCGTGGCTACCAGATCGTGCTTCTCGTCCTGGCCCTCCTGCTGGCCGGGGCCATCATCGCCATCGCGGTCATCTACCTCCGCAAGGCCCGTCGCCGCAGTGCGGAACTGCAGCGCCTGAGCGATGCCAAAGAGCAGATCATCGAAGTCTTGTCCAAGGATTTGAAGAATCCGGCCAATACGATGGCGGGCAAGATTGCCGGCCTTTCGTCCAGCGCCGCTACGCTTCCCCCGGAAGAAATCCGGAAGAAATGTCAGGAACTGGCCCGCAATGCGCAGGAAATCAACGAAGACGTTGCACAATACGTCGGAGATCTTCTCGTGGAGCGGAGCCGGAAAATCGCAGATATCGGCCTCTCCCCGCGCGAAATCCAGATCATCCGTCTCAGCGCCGAGGGACTGACGGCCGCCCAGATCGCCGAGCGCACTTTCCTGAGCGTCCATACGGTCAACACCCACCGCCAGCGCATCTACTCCAAGATGGAAGTCCGGAATGTTACGGACATGATCCACAAGGCGACGGAGATGGGAATCCTATAGCAGATATTTCGCGGCGCTGATGCCGGCGAGAGAGCCGGTAGAGAAGGCAATCTGGAGGTTGTAGCCGCCGGTGTCGCCGTCGAGATCGAGGACTTCTCCGCAGAAGTAGAGGCCCGGCCGCAGGCGTGAGGCCATGGTCTTGGGGACGATCTCCTTGAGGCTGACGCCGCCGGCCGTGACGACGGCCCGCTCGAAGCCTTTGTAGTCGATGATACGGAAAGGCCATGCCTTCAGTCGCTGGGGAAGGTTTTCGACCGTAAGGTCGGGATTGGCGCGCAAGAAGGGATCGATAAGCTGTTCCGGCAGAAAGCTTCTGATAGACTGTCGGCCGGGCTTCGCCGCTCTGGCATTCGTCCCGCTCGCAGAAAAATGCTCGCGGCTCCGAATGCCACCTGCTTGCTCCTCCCTGCCTAAACGAGTCTTTATCTGCGCTTCCGTCAGCGCCGGCTTGAGGTCCAGGACGATGTCGACGCGCTGGCCGTTGCAGAGGGCCCGGACGGCGCGACGGCTCAGGTGGTAGGCGATGCCGCTTTCCAGACCGTCGCCCGTGAAGTTGAAATCTCCCTGTTCGCTCTCGACCAAAGTCCGGTCTATGTATAAATGCAGCCCCACGTTTTTCATCTCCAGGCCCGGCAGTCCCGGATCATAGTCCCTGGGGAGCAAGGCGGTCTCACTCGGGAAAATGGGAGTAACCGTATGGCCCGCTTCCTCGGCGAAGCGGTAACCGTCTCCCGTAGAGCCCGTTATCGGGTAGGATTTTCCACCGGTGGCAATGATCACGGCACCGAAATCAGCCAGCTCCGCCAGCGAAGCGACCGTTACCCCGCGGCGGACATCCACGCCCAGCTCCTGCACCCGGCGCTCCAGCGCCCGCGCCACGTCGCCCGCCACGAGGGATGCCGGATACACCCGCTGCCCCTGCTGCGTGACAGTCGGCACGCCCAGCTCTTCCTCGAAGAAACGGATCACATCTTCATTCGAGAAGGCCCGGAAGGCATTTTTCAGAAAACCCTGGTTCGGATGGATGTGCGGCGCGAATTCCTCCCAGCTGCGACGGTTCGTCAGGTTGCAGCGGCCCTTGCCGGTCAGGTAAATCTTGCGGCCGAGCCGGTCGTTCTTGTCGAACAGGACCACGCGGCGGCCGTCGCCGAGCATTTCGGCGGCCCGGATGGCCGCCATCATGCCGGCGGGCCCGCCGCCCACGATGGCCAGGGCGTCGCGCATCAGTTGTCGAAATACTTCATGAATCGGTTGAGCAGGATGTACATGTTGTCATCGATGTCACCCGAGGAATTGCTGTTGTAGGCGCGTGAGTTGCAGACGAACGCGCCGCTCATGTGCTGATCGGTGTCGCCCGCCCAGATGGTCGCCGTGCCGGCGATGTTGCCGCCGTGATAGTGCGCGCCCTGGAAGAGCGAGGAGTGGTTCATGCGCCAGCCGAGCCCATAGCGCTTGTAGCCTGCTCCATAGCTGCCGTTCCCCATGTACGAGTAAGGAGTATACATCTCATCGAGCGTCTCCCGACTGAACAGGTCCGGAACCGAGTCGTCGCCGTCAATGAACGTCAGGACGCGCATCATCTGGTTGGTGGAGGTGATGATGCCCGCAGCACCGGCAAGCTCACGCAGCGGGTTGGCGTAGCCGTTGGTGCCTTCCTGCATGTAATAGACGCATTCATTGGGCCTCCGCTGGTACTCGTATCCGCCGATGTGGGTGTCGGTCACGCCCATCGGTTCCAACACGTCTTCTTTCAGGAAACTTTCATAGTCCTTGCCGCTGATCACTTCAACGACACGGTGGAGGATGCAGAAGCCTACATTGCTGTAATTGTATCCCATGCCGGGACTCCAGACCATCGTGTTGTCACTGTAAGGCTGCTGGCGGGCGTCCAGGGTACGCTGGATCAGCGTGTCGGTAGGCACCGGATTGGACGTTCCGCTATAGAAGCGGTAGGAGTTCGTGAATGCCGGATCACTCAGGCCCTTGCAGATGCCGCTGCTGTGGCTGAGCAGGTGGCGGACGGTGATCATTTCGTGGTAGGACGTGACATTGTGGTAGAGGCCATGCAGGATGCCCTTCTCGCCAAAAACCTGCTGGTCGAGGCTGAGCCGTCCCTGCTCCTTGAGCCGCATGATGCAAAGGGTGCAGAACTGCTTGGAGATGCTCGCCATGCGGAAGAGATGGTCAGGCGTGGTGCGGACCTGGTCGGCCTTTATGGCAAAACCGTAGCCGCTGGAATATTTCATTTCGGTCCCTTTCATGATGGAAATCGATACGCCCGGAACATGGAAGTCGTTCATGAACTCATATACCTGGTTGTCGATATAGGGAATGCCGTGCTTGACCAGCACCATGTAGTTGGCGGTGCGATTGCCGGATTCAGAAACAATCTTGATCGTCTGGACGTTGCCAGAAAAATCATAGGCCGTTCCCTTGGTATAGGGCTTGTCGTCGATGAAGACACTGGCGCCCTCCGAGCAGAGAATCTCCGGCACCAGTTTGGACCGGTCCACGCCTTCCGGCACGGAAATGCAGTAATAGTCGTTGGCCAGCACGGCAGTGGATCCGCTGTTGCCCATGGACGGATTGTCGTTCGGAGTGAAGGCAAGACGTTGAAGCGAAGCCTTGTCGCTCAAATCGGGTTCTTCAGTGATTTCGGGGTCTTGGCAGGCCGTCAGTGCAAAAAGGAGGGCCGTGGCGACCAGCCATGCGGATAACAATTTCTGTTTCATACCCATAGTTTATTGGTCGATGACGCCGCTGCCCAGCATCTCCCCGTCGTCCGCGTACCAGACGGCAAACTGTCCGGGGGTAATGCCGCGCTGCGGCTGGTCAAACAAAATATACATGCCGTCGTCGTGCCTGTGCAGCACGGCGTCCTGCAGGGGTTGCCGGTAGCGTATGCGTACCTGGCAGCGCAGGGTCTCGCCCGAAGCCAGGGTGAGGTCCGGACGGATCCAGTGGATCTCTTCGGGGCGGATGCGCAGCGCCCGGCGCCAGAGGCCGGGGTGGCTGTCGCCCTCGCCGACGAAGATCAGGTTCTTTTCGATATCGTTGGCAATCAGGAAACAGGATTCGGCGTGACCGCCGATGCCCAGTCCCTTGCGCTGTCCGATGGTATAGTATTGTGCGCCGATATGCTTGCCGATGACCTTGCCGTCTTCCCGCCGGTAGCGGACGGGCTCGGCCATTTCTTCCAGCGTCCGGGGTTCGGGAAGGCTCTCGTAGAAACTGTGGGGAATCTCGATGATGTCGCCTTCCCGAGACTTCAGCTTCTGCTGGAGGAATACGGGCAGATCCACTTTTCCCACGAAGCAGATGCCCTGGCTGTCTTTCTTGTCGGCGCTCGGAAGTCCCGCCTCACGGGCGATGCGCCGCACTTCGGGCTTGGTGATGTCACCGATGGGGAACAGGGCCGTGGCAAGCTGCTCCTGAGACAGCTGGCAGAGGAAATAGCTCTGGTCCTTGTTGGGGTCGCTGCCGGCCAGGATGCGGTAGACGGTACGGCCGTCCGGCGTCGTGAAACTGTCCTTGCGGCAATAGTGTCCCGTGGCCACATAGTCGGCACCGAGTTCCTGCGCCGCCTTCCAGAACGCGTCGAACTTGATCTCGCGGTTGCACAGCACATCGGGATTGGGCGTGCGGCCCTTTTCGTATTCGCTGAACATATAATCCACCACCCGCTGCCGGTATTCGTCGCTCAGGTCCACGAAATGGAAGGGGATGCCGATCTTGCGGGCCACCATTTCGGCCACCGCGCGGTCTTCCTCCCATTCGCATTCACCGTGCAGGGTGCCGGTGGTGTCGTGCCAATTCTGCATGAAGAGCGCGAACACGTCGCAGCCCTGCTCTTTCAGCAGCCAGGCCGCCACGCTGGAGTCCACGCCGCCGGAGAGTCCGATGCAGATCTTGGGTTTCTTGTTCATATATTCAAAAAAAATACTACCTTTGTGCCGGGGTAAGTCGTATACGACCAGCTCCCACTGAACTCCCCCAGGGTCGGAAGGCAGCAAGGGTAGGTGGTTGTAGCGGTGCGATATATCAAGCTTACCCTTTTTTCGTGCCCCGGCGCGAAGGCATCCATTTCCTTACAAATCGTTAAATATCAAAGGCATCAGCGATTGCACACCCTCGAAGACGAGGATGGGGCCGCCGCTGCCCAGGATAATGCGCATCGGCTTCATGGCCATGCGCTCGTACTGGGCCATCACCTGCCGGCAGGCGCCGCAGGGCGAACCCGGATTGAGCATCAGCGAGCCGTCGCGGGCACAGATCACGGCCAGCGCTTCGATAGCGACACCAGGATATTGCGCACCGGCAGCGAACATGGCCGTACGCTCGGCGCAGAGCCCCGATGGGTAGGCCGCGTTCTCCTGATTGGCTCCCTTGACTACCGTTCCGTCTTCCAGACGCACCGCAGCGCCCACATTGAAATGGGAATACGGCGCATAGGACCCTTTCGTAGCGTCGATGGCCGCCTCGAGCAAGGCGCGGTCCTCGGCACTCAACTCGTTGATGGAGGTATATTCCTCGTAGGGAATGGTCAGTGTCTTTTTCTCCATATCTACGATTTGCAGGTTATTCTACAAAGATAGGCAAAAAATGACAAATGAATCCTTTG
>JAEETO010000104.1 GCA_016290385.1 Bacteroidales bacterium
CTCCGGTGCGGGTGTAGATGCGATGTGTTGCCATAGAACAAAGATAACAAAAAACGATGAATTCAGATCCCTTGACTATGCTCGGGATGACAGTTATTCCGGGACGTAGATGATCTCGCCGTTTTCGAGTTCGTAGGCGGTGCCGACGCGGCGGCCGCGGGCGCCGGTCTGCTCCTGGTTCTCGCTGGGGGTGTAGCGCTTGATCTGGTTGCCTTCGCGGGTGATGATCTCCATGTCGGCCTTGCCGGGATTCTTGACCATGGTGAAATCGTCTTTCGTGAAGATTTCCGTCATATTGAAGCGGGCTACCAGTGCGACCATCAAGGCCACGGCGAAGACCATGGCCACGTCGAAGAGGTTGGCGACGGTCGACATGGGATCGACGTCCCCGTCGGCATGCAGCAGGCGGTTTCTATGCTTTCTCATCGCTCAGTTTTTGTGCTATGAACTCCAGATCGTTGCTTTCGCGGGCATACCAGCGCTGGCGTACCTGCAGGGTGACGACGCCGATGGCGGCGATCAGCATGCCGACGACGGTCGTGGCGAAGGCCACCTGCATGTTGTAGGCCATCGAGGCCAGGTCGCCGGCGGCCAGGCCTACGAGAGCGGGACCCATGGGAATCAGCGTGCCCATCAGGCCGAGCATCGGGCCGAGTTTGGCCAGCGTCCGGGAAGCGCCCAGTTCTTTCTCGGCATCCACTTCATAATTGGCCAGCAGCCGTTCGCGCCAGGCGGCATCGTCGCTGTGGACAAGCAGCTGGCGGAGCGTCCGCAGCAGGGGGCTCCGGTCGGAACTGGTCTGGCCGGCCAGGCGCTCGAGTCCCGGCCTGAGTTGCGCGGCATCGCCTTCCAGCAGCGCCGTCAGTTCCTGCTGACGTGAGCGACGGTGGTAGTATTCACCGAAAAAGGCAGCGGCCAGGATTACTGCGCGGACCAGGAAAAGCAGCAGGAGGACGACCACCGGCACCAGCAGGCCGTTGGAGATCCAGAACAAGGCATTCGATATCGTTTCCATAAGCAAAGAATAAGATTCAAAAAGTGATGGCTCCCGTGGCCGCAACGGTCAGCAGGAGCAGGAACAAATTGACAAGGAACAATCCCTCCAGCCGTACATCCTCTTCCGGAAGAAAACGCCGGACCACCCACGACCCGCCGAGGGCCACGACCAGCGTGCAGAAAGCAGACAGCCAGGCGAAGCGTGTGAAATCGATGCCCGGTCTGGAAAAAAGCAGCTGGCTCCACGCCCAGCAAACCGCCGGGAACGCAAGCAATCCAGGATACCAGCGCAAAAAGTAAAAACGACCTACGGGCCGCGAGAAGCAGAAGGTCATCATCAACACGACTTCCAGCACGACGCAGACTGCTCCGTCGAGCATCCGGTCGGGCGCCGAGATCCAGCCGTTGACCGTGGCGGCCGGCTGCCCGGCCAGCCAGGGAATGACCAGCCGCACGCCCACGGCCAGCAACAAGCTGACCGCCACCACTCCCCATCGAGGCAGGAAAGAACCCTTGAGCAGGAAGCTCAGCATGAGCAGCAGGGCGATGAGGGTGATCAGGATTTCCATCAGGCATTACGGTGTTTTCTGCGGAGCAGCAGGATCAGCAAAACAAAGAGCGCCAGGCCCAGCGCCGCGCCCACCCATCCGGCGTGCCGGGCCAGTTGTGGCTGTTGCGACGGATCCGAAAGGCGGTTCTCTTTCAGGACGACCTCCTGTGCATCAGTCGCTGCGATATTGCGCACGGCGGCCATCGTCTTTGCGTAGGAAGCACGGTGCTCGGCGGACAGCTGGTCCGCGATGAAACGTTCCAGCTTAGGATTGCCGCACACGAATTCCGTGCAGGCGGCGCCAGCTTTCCGCGTGATGTCTGCGTGAAGGGCAGCCGTTGTCTGCAATTGCTCGTCCGAGGCCTTCCAATAGCCTTTGCGCGCGCTCTCCAGCATCACGGCGGTGATGGCCTGGAAAGCGGCGGGATTGACTTCCTGCAGGTATTCGTGGATGCCCAGGCTGCCGGCATCGAGGATATACATATCGTACAGATCGTCATACAGTTGCGGATCGACAGCCGAAGGCCGGGTGGCGTTCCAGCCGAAGACATTACGGAACAGCTCGCCGAACATCTGCGCAGAGCCTTCGCCGCCCTTCATCCTCTCCCGTATGAAAGTGGGATTGAGGATCGTGGCGCGCGTTTCTACGGCCAGGGCTTCCCGGTCGCGCTGCAGCCGGCGTGTATATCGGTTGCGATAGTCGGCGAAAAAGGCGTCCGGCTCCTTGCCGGTGACGCTGCGGACGGCCAGTGAGAGGCCTCCCGTGAATTCATATACATGGTCGAGCGAAAGCGGCCCCCAGGTGTTGCTCTGCCGGGGCTGGATGACCACGTCGGTCCCGGACATCGCGGCAGCGAACAAGCCCGGCTCGAATCCGGCCCAGTTCGCTTCGTCGCC
This sequence comes from Bacteroidales bacterium, assembly GCA_016290385.1. GTDB lineage: Bacteria > Bacteroidota > Bacteroidia > Bacteroidales > UBA932 > Cacconaster. Next base: position 2,444 of record JAEETO010000104.1, read on the forward strand.
ATAGGCGGCGCCCATATTGTTCAGATACCCGTCCGCTATTTCGCGCTCGTCGTCCCAGCTGCCGCTGCTCTCTACAAATCCCAGCATCCCGGTGCTGTAGCCGCTGTTCAGCGGGCCGAACACCCGCATCGTGGACAGTTCGCGGGCCCGGACGGGGGAGAGGCCCCGGTCCAGCAGCGCTTTTTCCTGTTCCTGCGTTCCGGAAGCCACGAAATTGGGCCAGCCTTCTTCCAGCGCTTCGGCGGCCAGTTTCACGGCATCGGTCAGCAGGCGCAGCCGCGATCCGGCGATGTCGCGCAGCTGTCCGGAAACCTGCACCAGTACGTCGATGCGCGGACGCCCGAGCTCGGCCCCGGGGATGAGGCGCAGGTCTACGGCGCGGCCTTGCTTGTCGCGCAGCGGCTCCACGCCCAGCATCCAGAACGCCTGGGCCAGCGTGGCCCCTTCGGTAGCGATGAATTCGCCGGCCCAGAAAGTGTAGCTGACCTTGCGGGGATAGTCGCCATGCTGCTCGCGGTAGCGGCGGAGCGTTTCTTCAGCCAGGCGTTTCCCGTCTTCCCAAGCTTGGGGATTGGGCGTGGTTTCTGCGTTGATGCTGAACATGTTGCGGCCTGTCGGCAGTACGTTGGGATTGAGTACGGGATCGCCGCCCGGGGCGGGCGGAATCGTACCGCCGGCCAGCGCCCGGACCATGGCGTCAAGTTCGTTGCGGGGCGAGGCAGCCAGGGCGTTCCGATGAGCCAGCGCCGGGCGGAGCTCCGGCGCGACGGTGGATGTGTCTTTCGGCGGATGCTGCAACAGAGCCGTGATGCGGCGTCGCGCTGTGGGCAGATAGTGCCGGTGCAGGTAGTCGAAGTCCTGCAGTTGCTCTGTGGTGATGCGGCCGGCGTCGCGGTCGCGTCGCGCCAGTTCGTAGGCCAGCGGATCGGCGGCCACGGCGAGCGTCGTTGTGACTAGGTCGCGGTCGGAATACGGCTTCCCCAGCGTATAATAAGCGCCGGTAATCTTCTCGTCGGCGATTTCTTCGGTGAAGGTATCGAGCTGCTCCAGCTCTACAAGCGTGAAGGGGACGCTGAGCGTCGAATCGAGCCCGAGGTCGCGGTGCAAGCCGAGCCGGACGGCTTCGCGCTTGATCCGCAGACCGAGGGCCTGGTCGCTGCCTCCTGCAGCCAGGGCGCGGTGGATGTCATCGATCAATCCGCTGTAGTGCTGCCGCATTCCGCTCTCCACATAAGGTGGTGTGAGATAGGTAACGAGGGCTGCATGCGTTCGGCGTTTGGCAATGATGCCTTCGCCGACGTTGCCGGTCGTGTAATAGTAGAAATGCGGCAGCGGACCGACCAGGACGTCCGACCAGTCTGCCTGCGACTGGGCTACATTCTTGCCCGGGGTGAATTCCAGGTTCCCGTGCGTGCCGAAATGGATCAGGACGTCGGCCCGGAAGCCGTGCTGCAGGTAAAGATAAGGCGCCAGATAGCTGTGCGGCGGCGCGATGCCGGCACCGTGTACGAGCCGGAATTCATCGTCGCCCAGGGCGGGCCGGGGCTGCGGGAAGAGCAGGATGTTGCCGAACTGCAGGCAGGCCACAGCCAGGCTGTCGCCCCGCGCCAGCAGCCGGCCCGGAGCCGGGCCATAGCGTTCCACCACTTCCCGGTATTTTTCCGGAAGCAGGGTCCCCTGTACCCAGGCTTCATATTGCTCCCGGCTGAGCCAGACGGGATGGGCGGTACGCAGGAATTCGGCCTGTGCGCCCGGGGCATACGAGCCCATGACGCTGCCTTCGCGGTGGAGCAGCCGCCGGAAGGCTTCTTCGCTTGCAGGCAGGCCGCTCACATCGTAGCCTTCTTCGCGCAAGCGCAGCAGGAAGCGGTACAACGAGGGGATGACCTCCATCCCGCTGGCAATCAGCGCATCCTTACCAGGAGACTTGAAATAGCCGATGGCCACGCGCTTCTCGCGGTTGGGTTTGTCACGCAGCGCCATGTAACGCGTAAAATATGCCAGAAAGGCGTCGATGCGTTCGGGTTCGGGCGTATAGAGATAAAAGCCCGACGGACTCTCGTTCTGGGTGGCGATGCAGTAGTTTCCCACGCCGCCGTCGATTTCCGGCACGACCACGCGGGCGGTCAGCGTCCCGCTGCTCACGGGCTTGAGCGGGTCGATCCACTCGTCGTGCGGCTGGATGAGCGGGAAGGGCGTAAAGAGCGGGATGTTCTCCTGGTGCAGCCATCCGATGAAATCGTCGTCGCCCAGGCGTCCCATCGGCAGGTAAATCACCGCATCAGGGTGCAGGGCCCGGATCATCTGTTCGCGGGCCTTTCCGTCGGCCGTCAGCGGATAGACATTGAATCCTTCCATGGTGAGGCGGGAGATCAGGGTGTCTACGTGGGCCCGGTTGCCTTCCATCGGGAAATTCAGTCCTGACATGAAAAGCACGTTGGCCGCCCCTTCATGATAGAGGCCCTTTTCTTTGAGATAATCCGTTAGTGCTTCATGGGTAGGGAAGTAGCGTCCGTATTCCCGGTGGTAGTACATGTTTTTCAGCAGCGGTACGGGCGCTCCGGCCTCCTGGTCGCCGATGCGCAGCGGCGTGGCGATATGGCGCAGGTAGCGCAGGCCGTTGCGGTAGTTGCCGGCACTAGGGTTGCGGAAATAGCCGGAAAGTGTCTGGCGCTGTTCCTCCGTGAGGCCGCACTGGATGTCGACGTGCTGGTTGCTGAGCGTGTTAGTAAAGATGGTCACGCCCCGTCGGCCGGATTGCCGTAGCGCGGCGGTCTGCGTGTCGTCGAGATAGAGGCCGCGGCTGAAGATGACCACAGCATCGGTGCCGCGAAGCGGCTTGCCGTCGGCGCAGAGGCCGTCCGCGTCGACGAAGCGCAGGCGGATGTGCCGGCTGTCGTTGTTGAGTGCCACGTCGGCCTGCTGGGCCAGGGTGGCGTTGGCTACGAGGATGCGGGTAGGGCGAAGCAGGACAAGCCATGCCGCTGCAAGCAGCAGGATGACTGCTGCGGCAAATAGCGTCAGGTGTCTTGTACGTTTATTCCCGGCCTGCGGCATATTCCTCTTTCTTCTTCATGATGTCCACGGGTGCGTCCTGCAGGGAGTGGCGGATGTGTTCGATGTAGATGTCTTGTATTTCAGGGATTTCGCCCAGGCCTTCCAGACAGCAGCTCACCTGCAGGCCTTCAGCTTCGAGGGCTTCCTTCCAGTCGACGGCGATGTCGTTTGTGGCGTGGTCGCCAGCGACGAAGAGCAGCGGGACCAGCGTGACGCGGCGGGCCTTGGCGGCTTTGAGGCGTTCGAGCATCGTCTCGAAGGTCGGATAGCCTTCGAGGGTCCCTACGTGGAAGAGGGGATGGCTCTGTGCCATGAACATGTAGTCGATCTGGCTGTAGGTGGCAGTGGCGGGAGTGTAGGTGCCGTGGCCGACCAGTACGACATGGGCTTTCTGCTTGTCAGAAGCAGCGCCGGCATGCCGGGTGGCGAGGATGTCCACCACGCGCTGGCAGTCCGCCACGTTGTACAGCAGGGGAGCGCCCACGCGGATATCCTTGAAGAAACGCTCCACGCTGGCCACGTCGCGCCGCAGCGATTCCATCTCGGCGCCTTCCAGCAGCGTAGTGCTCTGCACGATGACGCGGGTGAAGCCTTCGGCCCGCAACTGCAGCAACGCTTCCAGCGGCGTCTTTTTATCGATGCCGCGGCCCTTGAACTTGCGGATCACGATGCGGGAGGTATAGGCTTCCCGCATCGTCAGTTCCGGAAATGTTTCAGCCGCCTTTGCATTGATGGCGTCGATGGTTTTGGCGCGCGTATCATCGTAGGTCGTTCCGAAATGAACCATCAGCAGCGCCGTCTTCTCCTGGGCCTGTCCGCAGACGGCACTGAGCAGGATGCAGATTGTCACAAGGAAGTTTCTCATTTCTTTCTGTTAAAAAGGCCCCGCGAATGGCAGGGTCGCGGGGCCGGCACACACTATAATGAAAAAAGGAAATAGCCTCTATATCAAGCGGAGGGTACCGAATCCATAGAGGAAGACGTATCCAAGAACCATGCTGATGATGCCGACGATCAGGCCGATCTTGGCCATGTCTTTCTGTTTCACAAGGTTCGTGGCGAAAGCCAGGGCGTTCGGCGGTGTGGAGATGGGCAGTACCATGGCGCTGCTGGCAGCGATGGCCACACCGATCAGCACGATGGCCGTACCGCCGATGGGAGCGAGTTTGTTACCCATGGCATTGCAGACAACCGCGAGGATCGGCATGAGCAGCGCAGCCGTGGCCGAGTTGCTGATGAAGTTCGACAGGGCGTAGCAGATCAGGCCCGACAGGATCAGGATGAGCACCGGCGAGAACGAATCGAACGGGATGCTCTTGACTACGAGCGAGGCCAGGCCCGACGCGTTCATGGCGTAACCGAGGGCGAAACCGCCGGCCACCATCCAGATGACGGACCAGTTGATTTCCTCCAGGTCGCGCCGGTCGATGATGCCGGTCGTGCAGAAAACAGCCAGTGGCAGGAAGGCCACCGTATAGGTATTGATGCCTGTCACGGAGTCGA
>JAEETO010000105.1 GCA_016290385.1 Bacteroidales bacterium
CGTGTCGAACGCCTGCTGTATCTCGATCCGGGCAACGGAAGGCATGTGAGCGACTCCAAGCATATGAATTTCTACCGCAAGCAGATGCGCGTCGCGCTTCGCAACTGCGGCGTCATCAATCCCGAAGACATCACCGAGTACATCGGCCGCTATGGCTACCGGGCCCTGGCCCAGAGCCTGAAACGTCCCAGCCAGGAGGTGCTCGACGATATCAAGGCGTCCGGCCTGCGCGGTCGCGGCGGCGCCGGTTTCCCGACCGGCACCAAATGGGAGATTGCCCGCAAGTTCAAGTCGGACGAGAAATACGTGGTCTGCAACGCCGACGAGGGTGACCCGGGCGCCTTCATGGACCGTTCCATCATGGAAGGCGACCCCAACTCGATCGTCGAGGCCATGACCATCTGCGGCTACTGCATCGAGGCGCACCACGGCCTGATCTACATCCGTGCCGAGTATCCGCTGGCCGTCGAACGCCTGAAGATCGCCATCGCCCAGGCCCGTGAATACGGCTTGCTGGGCAAGGACATCCTCGGTTCGGGCTTCGATTTCGACATCGAGATCCGTTACGGCGCCGGCGCTTTCGTCTGCGGCGAGGAGACCGCCCTCATCCATTCGATGGAAGGCAAGCGCGGCGAGCCGACGCTCAAGCCGCCGTTCCCGGCAGAAGCCGGTTACATGGGCAAGCCGACCAACGTGAACAACGTGGAGACCCTGGCCAACATCCCGGTCATCCTGACGCGCGGCCCCGAGTGGTTCTCGTCGATCGGCACCGAGAAGTCGAAAGGCACCAAGGTCTTCGCCCTGGCGGGCAAGATCAACAACGTGGGCCTGATCGAAGTGCCGATGGGCACGACCCTGCGCGAGATCATCTACGACATCGGCGGCGGCGTGAAGAACGGCAAGAAATTCAAGGCTGTGCAGACCGGCGGTCCTTCCGGCGGCTGCCTGACCGAGAAGCATCTCGATATTCCGATCGACTACGAAAGCCTGACGGCGGCCGGCTCGATGATGGGCTCCGGCGGCATGATCGTCATGGACGAGGACGACTGCATGGTATCGGTCGCCAAATTCTACCTGGAATTCACGGTGGGTGAGTCGTGCGGAAAATGCACGCCCTGCCGTATCGGCAACAAGCGCATGCTCGAGATACTGACCCGCATCACCGAGGGCAAGGGCGAGATGTCCGACCTCGACCAGCTCCAGAACCTGGCCACGGTCATCAAGGATTCGGCGCTCTGCGGTCTGGGACAGACCTCCCCGAACCCGGTGCTCTCGACGCTGGCCAACTTCCGCGATGAATACGTTGAACACGTGCGCGCCCACAAGTGCCGCGCGAAGAAGTGCAAGGCCCTGCTGACCTACACCATCGACCCGCAGCGTTGCAAAGGCTGCTCGGCCTGCCTCAAGTCCTGCCCTGCGCAGGCCATCATGGGCGAGAGCCGCAAACCGCACGTCATCAATCCTTATGTCTGCATCCGTTGCGGCATGTGTACCTCGCGCTGCCATTTCGGTGCCATCTCCGTAATCTAGTCGCGTATGGAAAAGAAAATCAATCTCAGCATCGATAAACGTCCCGTGCGCGTAGCGCCCGGAACGACCATCCTCGACGCAGCAGCGTCCATCGGTATCGCCATCCCCACGCTGTGCCACATCGACCTCAAGGGCACCTGCGTCAAAAACAATCCGGCTTCCTGCCGCATCTGCGTCGTGGAGGTGGAGGGACGCCGCAACCTGGCCCCTTCCTGCGCCACGGTGTGTACCGAAGGCATGGTGGTCTACACCAATTCCGCACGCGTGATCCGTGCCCGCAAGACCATTGCGGAACTCATGCTCTCCGACCACCCGAACGACTGCCTTACCTGCCCGAAATGCAGTGACTGCGAGCTCCAGCGCCTGGTGATGCGTTTCAACATCCGCCAGATGCCTTTCCAGGGCGGCGAACAGTCGGCCCGCAAAAAAGAGATCACGGCCGCCATCACACGCAACATGGACAAGTGCATCCTCTGCCGCCGTTGCGAAAGCGTGTGCAACAATGTCCAGTCCGTGGGCGTCCTCGGCGCCGTGCGCCGTGGTTTCGACACCACCATCGCTCCGACCTTCGACCGCATGTTCAAGGATACGGACTGCACCTATTGCGGCCAGTGCGTCGCCGTCTGCCCGACGGGCGCCCTGACCGAGCGTGACAACACCGACCGCCTGCTCGACGACCTGGTCGACCCCAACAAGATCGTCATCGCCCAGCCGGCTCCTGCCGTCCGTGTGGCCCTTGGCGAAGAATTCGGCATGAAACCGGGATCGATCGTCACCGGCAAGATGGTCACGGCACTCAAGTACCTGGGTTTCACCAAGGTCTTCGACACCGATTTCGGCGCCGACCTGACCATCATGGAAGAAGGCGCCGAGATCCTCAAGCGCCTGAAGGCACACCTGGCCGGCGACAAGAGCGTCAAGCTGCCGATCATGACCTCATGCTGCCCGGCCTGGGTCAACTTTTTCGAACACAACTATCCCGACCTGCTGGATTATCCGTCTTCCGCCAAATCGCCCGGCCAGATGTTCGGCGCCATCGCCAAGACCTGGTGGTGCGAGAAGCGGAGCATCGATCCGAAAAAGGTGGTGGTCGTCTCGATCATGCCCTGCCTGGCGAAGAAATACGAGTGCGAGCGTCCGGAATTCTCCCGTGACGGCCTGCCTGACGTGGACTACTCCATCTCAACCCGCGAACTCGCGCGGCTGATCAAACGCGCCAACATCCGTTTCCCCGAACTGCCCGACAGCGAGTTCGACACCCCGATGGGCGAGTCGTCCGGCGCCGGCGCCATCTTCGGCGCTTCCGGCGGCGTGATGGAAGCCGCGCTTCGTACCGTGTATGAAGTCTATACCGGCAAGGACCTGCCCAAGCTCGAGTTTACGCAGGTCCGTGGCTTCGAGGGCATCAAGGAGGCGACGATCGACCTGGCGGGCTTCCCGCTGAAGGTCTGCGTGGCCCACACCCTGAGCAACGCCCGCATCCTGATGGACAAGCTGCGCAAAGGCGAACTGGACTATCACGTAGTGGAAGTGATGGCCTGCCCGGGCGGCTGCATCGGAGGCGCCGGCCAGCCGTATCACCACGGCCACATCGAGATCCTGCAGGCCCGTGCGGCTGCCGTCTACCGTGAGGACGAAGGCAAGGAAATCCGCATGAGCCACAAGAACCCCGATATCATCAAGCTGTATGAGGACTTCCTCGGCGAACCGCTGAGTGAGCGTTCCGAAGAACTGCTGCACACCCATTATTTCAACAAACAGATCCAGTAGTATGAGTGAGATGAAATTATCCTGCGAGGCCGTCCGCCAGGTGGAGGAGGTCTGCGAACAATTCAACAACGATCCCGGTGAACTGATCGCCATCCTGCACGAATGCCAGTCCAAGCTCGGCTATCTGCCTGAGCCTGTGCAGCGTATCGTTGCCAGGAAGCTGGGTATTCCCGCTTCGAAGGTCTATGGAGTGGTGACGTTCTATTCGTTCTTCACGATGACGCCCAAGGGCAAGTATCCGATCTCGGTCTGCCTGGGAACCGCCTGCTACGTGCGGGGCGCCGACAAGCTGCTGGAAGAATTCAAGCGCGTGCTGGGCATCGACGTGGGACAGACCACGCCCGACGGCAAGTTCTCGCTCGACTGCCTGCGTTGTGTGGGTGCCTGCGGTCTGGCTCCTGTAGCCACGATCGGCGAGAAGGTCTACGGCCGTCTGAATCCGGCGGACATCAAGAAGATTGTTTCCGAGTTCGAGAACCGGGAATGACGATTCTTTCGAGCATGCCCTGCAGTTTTGCCAGGGCGATGCCGTAATTGGTGATGGGCACTCCCGCAAGGAGTGCCTTTCTCGTTCGTGCCCGTACCAGCGTACGCGTTGCCACGCAAGCGCCGCAATGGATGACCAGGTCGTAGCCGGAGAGGTCCTCCGGGAAGTCATTACCCGCCGCGATATCGATCTTTTGCGTGCCGTGTGCGGAGCGCAGAAGATTCGGAATCTTCACGCGTCCGATATCCTCCGTATCGGGCACATGCGAGCAGGCTTCGGCAATCAGCACGCGCGAGTGCGCTGTGAGCCGGTCGATGGCGGCGGCCCCTTCGACAAACGTCCGGACATCGCCCTTTGCAGCAGCCAGCAGCACAGAGAAAGCCGTCAGCGGAGCTGCAGGCGGCAGGACTGCATTGACAGTCTTGAACACCGATGCATCGGTGATGGTCAGCGCCGGCAGCGCCTTGAGGGAGGCGAGGGCGGCAGGCAGTGAATCCGGCGTGCAGCACAGCGGCGTGCAGCCGCGGTCGAGCAGTTCGCGGATCACCTGCACCTGCGGCAGGATCAGGCGGCCCTTGGGCGCCTCGCTGTCCTGCGGCATGACCAGCAGCACGGTGTCGCCGGCCGTCACCAGATCGCCGGTCAGGAAGCGTTCCTCCTGTTGGGGAACAGCCGCTGCGATGCGCTGCAGCAGCGATTCGACGGATTCCCCCTGCCTGTAGGCCACGACCGGGATGTCTGCCTTCCGGATGATATCCGGGATGGATTCTCCCACGAACACGGCAATGTCTGTCTCATCCAGGATGGACAGCGTCAGACGCCGGCGCTCGGCGCCGAGCACGGACACATCGTCGAGGCCGGCGGTATCGATGAGCACGCACGGACCCAGGCCGGGCAGTTCGATCAGCTTCCGCACCGGATCGGTCGTCGTCCCGGGAACGGGGCTGACCAGTGACACCTGCTGGCCGGCGATGGCGTTGACCAGCGTCGACTTGCCGCTGTTGGTAGGTCCGAAGAAAGCGATGACGGTCCTGTCCATGTCAGAAGCGGAAATCCCTTTCGCCGGCTTCGATGCGGGCGAGGCGTTCAATGGTCTTTTCGCGGACGCGGCCTTCCGGGATGTCGCCCAGCGAGGAGGCGATGAGCCGTTCACCTTCCGCGCGGGTAGCCGGTGAAGCGTAGTCCATCAAATATTCCTTGAGGGTCATCAGCGCGTTCGGCGTGCAGCAGAGGCTGATCTTTCCGCTCTTGCAAAGCGCCATGAAGCGGTCGCCGGTGCGCCCTTCGCGGTAGCAGGCCGTGCAGAAACTCGGAATGTGGTCCTGTTCCAGCAGCCAGCGCACCACGTCATCGAGCGGACGGGTGTCGGACACGTCGAACTGGGCCGTCTCATCGTGGCGCTCTTCGGTCGTATAGCCGCCTACGCTCGTGCGAGAGCCGCCGCTGATCTGCGAAACGCCGCAGTGGAGGAGTTGTTCCCGCATCCGGGCGGATTCACGGGTGGAAATGATCATGCCGGTGTAGGGCACGGCCACGCGGAGCACGGCTACTATCTTGCGGAAAATGCTGTCGGGCAGCGCATCCGGGAAACTGTCGAGCGACACGTCGTCGGCCGGACAGATGCGGGGCATGCTGATGGTATGCGGGCCGACGCCGAAACGTGCCTCCAGGTGCTCGGCGTGCATCAGCAGGGCGGTGAGTTCGTAGCGATAGCCGCCCAGTCCGAAGAGGACACCCACGCCCACGTCGTCGCAGCCGCCTTCCTGGGCGCGGTCCATGGCTTCGGTGTGCCATTCGTAATTGCTCTTGGGCCCGGTGGGGTGCAGGCTTTCGTACTGCTGCCGGTTGTAAGTTTCCTGGAAGAGGATATAGGTGCCGATGCCGGCAGCCTTGAGCTTGCGATATGATTCAACATCCGTGGCAGCGATATTGACGTTCACCCTGCGGATGGAATTGCCGCCCTCCCGGACGGAGTAGATGGTCTTGATGGAATCGAGGATATATTCCAGCGGATTGTGCCTGGGATCTTCGCCGGCTTCCACGGCCAGGCGTTTGTGTCCGGTACGGATGAGCGCCCGTACTTCTTCTGCGATTTCTTCCTGCGAAAGTTTCTTGCGGGGAATGCTGCGGTTCTTGGCGTGATAGGGGCAGTATACGCAGCCGTTGATGCAGTAGTTCGACAGATAGAGCGGTGCGAAGAGCACGATGCGGTTGCCGTAGAAACGTTGTTTGATCTCGCCGGCGAGCTCGTAGAGCCGTGCTTCGAGCGTGGGGTCGTCACAGTCGAGCAGGATGGCCGCTTCACGGTGGGTCAGTCCCTTGCAGAGGGCCGCCTTCTCCAGGATTTCGCGGACACGCTGCGGGTTTCGGCTTTCACGTGATGCTTCAGCCAGGCTTTCAAGGACCTCGGCATGGTCGATGAATTCGTCGGCATGGGTGGATAAAGGATTATACATGATATCCGATACTTTCTATTTCTTGGATGAGTTGATACAGGTTGTCGGCGGCTTCGACGGCAGGGGCGCTCTTCCCTGCATAGAGGGCATAGTCGCCGCGTCGGGAGGCTGGTGTGAAATTGGGCATCACCACATTGGCGCCGGCCAGGATGCCGGCCTTGCGGCCGTCGGGGCGCAGGGTGGAGAGAGCTGTAGTGGATGGTATCCATGCCTGCGGCAGCATGAGGCGCAGGATGGCGTAGAGCCGCAGGGTTTCTCCGGCGTTGCCTGCAGGATATTGACCCAGCGGTGTGTCGGGGTGAGGGATAAAGGGTCCCAGGCCGATCATGCCGGGTTGGAATCGTTGGATGAGCCGGATGTCGGCGATGAGGTCTTCGGTGGTCTGGAAAGGGCTGCCTACCATCATGCCCATGCCGGTCCGGAAGCCGAGCCGCTGCAGTTCCTGCAGGCAGGCAAGGCGGTTTTCCAGTCGCATGGAAGCGGGATGCAGCTGGTTGTAATGAGCGGGGTTCGCCGTCTCATGGCGAAGCAGGTAGCGGTTGGCTCCGCTGCGGCGCAGCAGGGCATAGGTTTTAAAGGGAAGTTCTCCCAGCGAGAGGGTGATGGCCGCGTCGGGCCAGGAGGCGCGTATTTCAGCGACGGTCGGGGCCAGGGCCATTGCGGCGGAAGGGTTCTCGCCGCCCTGCAGC
>JAEETO010000106.1 GCA_016290385.1 Bacteroidales bacterium
TGTGATAGCAGGCCGGAGCGGCAGGGGTTGGGGCAGAGCCCCAGTAAACACAGGAGCGGTAGACGGGGCACGATCCCGCGACCTTCGGCTTGGGAAGCCAACGCTCTACCAACTGAGCTACTACCGCGATGGGATTGCAAAGATATCAAAAAAACGCGAATATGAAAAGATTTCTGTGGATGATGGCTGCGGCCGCGCTGATGGTGACCGCTTGTGGCCGTCATGCGGCGCCGCAAATGGTGCGGCTGATGACCTACAATGTGGGCGCCTTCGGCAAAGAACTGGACGACAGTACGCCGATGATAGCGGCGATGATTGCCGAGCTGGGCGCGGAGACCGTGGGCCTCAATGAATTGGACAGCTGCAACCGGCGGCATGATGTGAATCAAGTGGAGCAGCTGGCGGCTGAGTTGAATAAGGTCGGCGAGATTCCGGGTCAAGCCCGGAATGACGGGAAGGGCATAGTGAATAATCGTCATTCCGGACCTGATCCGGAATCTCAATGGTCCGGCCGGTTCGGCCGGGCGATGGGCTACGCCGGCGGCGCGTATGGCTGCGGCATCGTGACGCGCGCGAAGATTCTTGATCATTTCAATATCGCCTTGCCGAAGGAAGAGGGGAGCGAGCCGCGCGTCTGCGTGGTCGTCGAGACACCGCGTTATGTGTATGCCGTCTGCCACCTTGACCATATCGGCGACACCGCACGCCTGGTCCAGGCCCGCGTGCTGACAGAGGAACTCCAGCGCCGCTACGGCGCCGCCGATAAACCCGTCTTCCTCGCCGGCGATTTCAACGATACGCCCGACAGCCCCGTCATCCGACAGCTGAGCCGCGACTGGACGCTGCTGTCGCCCCTGGCCGACAGCTATTCCTCGAAAGATCCGCATGTCTGCATCGACTATATCTTCGCGCTGCACAACGGCGTGCGTATCGCTGTCCAAGGTGGCGCCGTAGCCCGGGACTTCCGGAGCGGCGACGTGACCGTCGCATCAGACCATCTTCCGGTCTATGTCGACGTGGCTTTTTAATTTTTTTACTAACTTTAAACGTTTTTAAACGTTTCTACACGTTTATATCCGTTTTTACACGCCTATGAAACGCATCTTCGCCCTTATGATCGCCGTGCTGGCCCTCTCCGCCTCGAGTTGCGAAAAGCACGGCCCCGACGACCCTGTCATCGACCCCGTCGTCAATCCTGACCGCTATTACGTGAGAGGCGCCGATGTCAGCTGGGTGACACAGATGGAGAAAGAAGGCTGCAAGTTTTACAAGGCGGACGGCACGCAGAGCGAATGCATGGCGTTGCTCAAAGGCTACGGAATCAATGCGATACGCCTGCGCGTGTGGGTGAACCCGAAGGACGGCTGGTGCGGAAAGGACGATGTGGTGGCCAAGGCCAAACGGGCACGAGACCTGGGCCTGCGGGTGATGATCGACTTCCATTACAGCGACTGGTGGGCGGATCCCGGCAAGCAGAACAAGCCGGAGGCATGGAAGAACCTTGATTTCGAAGGATTGAAAAAGGCGGTGGCGGACCATACTACGGACGTGCTCAATGCGCTGAAATCGTCCGGCGTCACGCCAGAGTGGATCCAGGTCGGAAACGAGACGACCGGCGGCATACTCTGGCCTGAGGGACAGAACTATACGGATGCCGGCTTCGCGAGCTATGTGCAGCTTCACAATGCAGGTTACGATGCGGCGAAGGCCGTGTTTCCGACGGCAAATGTGATGGTGCATGTGGACAATGGCTGGGACTGGGGATTGCAGGAATGGTTTTTCAAGAACTTCAAGATCAAGGGCGGCAAGTGCGACCTGATCGGGCTGTCGCTCTATCCGGACAAAACGAACTGGCAGCAGTACAACCAGCAGATTTGCGAGAATATCAAGAAGTTGTATGATATGTACGGGAAGGAGACGATCGTCTGCGAAGTGGGAATGGAGTGGACAGAAGCGGCGACTTGCAAGAGTTTCATTAAAGACCTGATCCAGCAGACGATGAACATGGAGCAAAGCCATTGCCGCGGCGTCATGTATTGGGAGCCGGAAGGCTATCACGCCTGGAGCGGCTACTCAAAGTGTGCGTTTGACAACAGTGGCAAGCCAACGGCCGCGATGGAAGGGTTTATGAATTGAGATTCCGGGTCAAGCCCGGAATGACGAAATATAGACAAGCCCGGAATGACGATATATATATAAGACGATGTTTATGAGACGTTTTACGATATTGATTTTACTGGTTCTGTCGGCGGTGGCGGGATGCGTGAAGCAGGCGTCGCCCAGGGAAGAGACGCTGCTGACGGAGTGGGCATTCAGCCGCGACAGCGTGACGTGGGAGAACGTCACGGTACCGCACGACTGGGCCATCTACGGACCGTTCGACCGCGCCAACGACCTGCAGGAAGTACAGGTGACCCAAAACTTCGAAACAGCCGTTACCGCACATACCGGCCGGACAGGCGGCCTGCCGTATATGGGTAAAGGCTGGTATAAGACGACCTTCGACGTGGCGGATTTCGATCCGGAGAACCAGACGGTGTCGCTGCTGTTCGACGGCGCCATGAGCCAGGCCAATGTCCGAGTCAACGGCTATTTCGTGACAGAATGGCCGTATGGCTACAACGCCTTCTTTGCCGACATAACGGAGTATCTGAACCCCGACGGAAAAGATAACCTACTGGAAGTCAGCCTCGAGAACCTGCCCAACTCCTCGCGCTGGTACCCCGGCGCCGGCCTCTACCGTAACGTCCACCTCATCCGTACCGCCAAGGCACATGTCCCTGTCTGGGGAACCTGCGTGCGGACACCCGAAGTCAGTAAGGAGGAAGCACTCGTCGATATCACCATCCAACTGGAAGGCCTGCGCGAAGGCCTGCGCGTCCGTACGAAGATCCTGGGGCCCGACGGCCGCGTCAAGGCGGATGTCGACGGACCTGCCGGCGCCGAAGTGGAACAGATGCTGCGCGTGAAGGGCCCCGAGCTCTGGTCACCCGAGCATCCCGCATTGTATCAGGCCGTTACGCAAATCTATGAAAAAGAAGGTGGCAAAACCCTCGATGAATACACCACCCGTTTCGGCATCCGCAGCTTCGAACTCATTCCCGATAAAGGATTCTATCTCAACGGAGAACGCCGTAAATTCCAGGGCGTATGCAACCACCACGACCTCGGCCCGCTCGGTGCTGCCATCAACAAAGCCGCCCTGCGCCACCAGCTCGAACTGCTGAAAGAAATGGGCTGCGATGCCATCCGTACCTCGCACAACATGCCTGCCCCCGAACTCGTTGAGCTCTGCGATGAGATGGGCTTCATGATGATGGTCGAGGCCTTCGATGAATGGGATATCGCCAAATGCGAGAACGGCTACCATCTGTATTTCGACGAATGGGCCGAAAAAGACATGGTCAACATGCTCAGGCATTTCCGCAACAACCCTTCGGTGATTATGTGGGGCATCGGCAACGAAGTGCCCACGCAGTGCGCCGACGAGGGCTTCAAGGTGGCGGCTTTCCTGCAGGACATCTGCCACCGGGAAGACCCGACACGCCTGGTGACGGCCGGCATGGACCGGGCCGACTGCGTGGTGCGAAACGGCTTCGCCCAGCTGCTTGACATCGTTGGATTCAATTACAGAACATACAGATATACAGAAGCATACGAACTGTTACCTCAAAAATTGCTTCTGGGTTCGGAAACCGCCTCGACCGTAAGCTCGCGCGGCGTGTACAAGCTGCCGGCGGTGCTGAAATCGGGGGCTAAATACCCAGACAACCAGAGCTCCGCGTATGATGTGGAATACTGCTGGTGGTCGAACGTGCCGGATATCGATTTCGCGATGATGGACGATTATGAATGGACCATCGGGCAGTTCGTATGGACGGGCTTCGACTATCTGGGCGAGCCCACGCCGTACGACGTGGACGCCTGGCCGAGCCACAGTTCGTATTTCGGCATCTTCGACCTGGCCTCGCTGCCGAAGGACCGCTACTGGCTCTACCGCTCGCAATGGCGGAAAGATGCGCCGACGCTGCATCTGCTGCCGCACTGGAACTGGACGGCAGGGGAGAAGGTGCCGGTGCTCTGCTATACGAGTTATTCGATGGCGGAACTCTTCGTAAACGGAATTTCACAAGGCGTTGTGAAACGTGTAGAAACGTTTAACACGGATAATTCGGGAAATTCCGGCATCAACAATCCGGAAAACAGCGCCGCCACAATGCCACGCTACCGGCTGATGTGGCCCGACGTAGTGTATGAACCGGGAGAGATCGAAGTGGTAGCGTATGATGAAGGGGGCCGCGAGCAGGCACGCGAATGCGTGCGGACGGCCGGCGCGCCCGCTCGGATCGAACTGACGGCCGACCATGACGAACTCGCCGCCGACGGCCTCGATCTGGCCTACATTACCGTCCGCATCGTCGATGCCGACGGCAACCTTTGCCCGCTGGCCGCGAACGACGTGACGTTTGATGTGTCCGGCGCCGGCAGCTTCCGCGCGGCCGCCAACGGCGATGCCGCCTGCCTGGTCCCGTTCCAGTCGCGCACCATGCCGGCCTTTTCCGGCCAGCTGACCGCCATCGTCCAGTCATCAAAAGATAAAGGAACTGTCACACTGACAGCGACTTCCGAAGGGTTGGAATCGAATACGATAAAGATAAGAGTAAAATGAGATGCCGGATCAAGTCCGGCATGACGATAGGCATGACGATAGGCATGACGAAGAAAAACAATTAATACATTATCATAGTTATGATTGAGAAACAAATTCTAAAAGATTGCTTCAAGAAGTTTTTCGGCGAAGCCAAACCGCGGTTTTTCACGGCTCCGGGCCGTATCAACATCATCGGCGAACATACCGACTATAACGGCGGATTCGTGCTGCCGGGCGCGGTTGATAAAGCCATCTCGATGGCCATCCGCCCCAATAACACACAGTATGTCCATCTGATCTCCATCGACCACGACAACCAGCCTATCTTCTTCGAGATCGGCGGCCCGCAGCCCGTTGAACAATGGGCCTCGTATTTCTACGGCGTGATCGAGGAGATGCGCAAGCGTGGCGCGACCGTGGGCGGCTTCGACGCCGTCTTCGGCGGCGACGTGCCCCTGGGCGCCGGCATGTCCTCTTCGGCGGCTCTCGAATCTTGCATCGGCACCGCCCTGAATGCCCTCTTCGACCTGAAATTCCCCAAGACGGAACTGGCGAAGATCGGCCAGATGACTGAACATAACTACATCGGCGTCCGCTGCGGCATCATGGACCAGTTCGCCTCGATCTTCGGCCAGAAAGGCCACGTCGTGCGCCTGGACTGCCGCAGCCTGCTGTACGACCTGGTGCCTTTCAAGCCCAAAGGCATCGAGATCGTCCTGATCGACACCATGGTCAAGCATCTGCTCGCCTCGTCGGAATACAACGTGCGCCGTGCCCAGTGCGAGGAAGGCGTCGCCGTGATCAAGAAGTATCGTCCTGAGGTAGAGTTGCTTCGCGACGTCACGATCGAAGAGCTGGAGGCCCACAGGGGCGAAATCGATCCCGAATCGTTCCGCCGCTGCGCCTTCGTCATCAACGAGAACAAACGCCTGATGGCCGCCTGTGCCGCCATGGAGAAAGGCGATTTCGTGGAAGTCGGCAAGCAGATCTACGCTACCCACGACGGCCTGAGCCAGGAATATGGCGTGAGCTGCGCCGAACTCGACTTCATCGTCGACATCGCCCGTACGCACAAAGCCGTGCTGGGTGCCCGCATGATGGGCGGTGGCTTCGGCGGCTGCGTGATCGCCCTGGTGAAGAAAGAGGGCGTGGCCGACTACATCGCCGACGTGAAGCAGAAATATATGGTGAAATTCGACAAGGATCCGCGCGTCATCGAAGTGGAAATCTCCGATGGCGCCCGTGAAATCTAGGCAAGCCATGATCAACGCCGAAGACATCAAACTGTTCAGCATCGTCAATGCCGACGGCTCGGAGGTGATCCTCTCGAACCTGGGCGCCGGCATCGTGTCGGTGGTAGTCCCCGACAAGGAAGGCCGCATGGCCGACGTGGCGCTGGGCTATCACAATCCGGAAGATTACGAAGCTGACGGCCCCTGCATGGGCAAGGTGCCCGGCCGCTACGCCAACCGCATCGCGAAAGGCCGTTTCACGCTGGGCGACAAGGAATACGCGCTGGCCATCAACAACGGCCCGAACCACCTGCACGGCGGCCCCGGCGAGCAATGTTTTGCCAACCGTCTCTGGGACGCCCGCGAAACCCGCGACGGCGTGGTCTTCAGCCTCGACAGCCCCGACGGCGACGCCGGCTACCCCGGCGCCCTGCACGTCGAGGCCCACTACAGCTGGACCGACGACCATCGTCTGACGCTGCGGCTGCTGGCCACCTGCGAGAGCGAGACCATCGTCAACCTGACGAACCATGCCTATTTCAACCTGAAAGGGGAGGACGCGGGCGATGTGACCGACCATTTGCTCAAGCTCAACGCCAAGCGCTGGCTGCCTACCGACGAGACGCTGATCCCAACAGGCGAAATGGCTCCCGTGGCCGGTACGCCCATGGATTTCACGAAGGCCAAGCCCATTGGCCGCGACCTGAAAGCCGATTTCCCGGCCCTGAACTATGGGAAGGGCTATGACAACTGTTTCGTGGTGGACGACTGGCAGAAAGGGCATGTGCAGCAGGTGGCTGTGCTGAGCGATCCGGCGTCGGGCCGCAAGCTGAAAGTGCTGACGGATGCGCCCGGTATCCAGGTCTATACCGGCAACTGGCT
>JAEETO010000020.1 GCA_016290385.1 Bacteroidales bacterium
GGACGGTCATCGCCGGCTGGATGCGTCCGGCCTCAGCGGCCATTGCCGCCCGGGAGGGCTATGACGCCATCCTGTGCCCGGTCGGCCACTTCTATTTCAGCAATGCCACAAACAACAAGCTGGAAGGTCTCGATCTCATCCGTTCGGTCTATGATGTCCCGGTCATTCCCGAAGGACTGACCCTGGAAGAAAGCCGGCACATCCTCGGCGCCGAAGCCTGCATATGGACCGAACGCGTCGCCGACAGGGACGATCTGGAATGGAAACTCCTTCCCCGACTCTCGACATTGGCCGAACTCCAGTGGTCCGATCCCACCGCCCATGACCTGGACGCCTATCTGCTCCGCCTCCGCCACATGACCGACCTCTACCGCTCCCGCGGCTGGAATGCCCGGGAGCTGATCCTACCCTTTCCTGAGTAGATTTCCGTCCTTTTCTGCCAAGTGTCGTTGATGTCCCAAAAACTGGGACATCAACGGCGTTTTCTTCCTTTTTTGCTGCTGATGTCCCATATTTGGGGACATCAGCGACGGAACTTGTTCCAGAATTGAAAAATGTCTTGACAACGGTTGTTTTGGATAGTATCTTTGTACTGTTACTGTAAGATTTGTGCTGTATGAAAAAGATCTTTAATACGCTCCGATCTGGAGCAAAGCTGCTTGGGAGGATTGTCCTATGATTGTGCTGGAACAATGTATGGAGATCCTCAATCTCACTTCCCTGGCCTGGAAAGGTCGTGAACGCTACAGCGTCGTCGCCCACTCCTTCCGGGTGATGGCCAAAGCCAAGAATTTTGATGAGATGGTTGTCGGAATGATGCACGAGCTCTATGCGGCATCTGCGTATACCCGATCCCTCTATCATTGTGATGTGGACGGCGATCCCCAATGGGGGATGTCGTTGGACTTGTTTACATCTCCGGTAAAAATCCCGCGTTACTCGCGTTCCGAAGAAATACCGGAAACCGTCTTGTTGGGGGCTAACATGCCGCAGGGTATGATTGAAAAGCCCAAGGAAAAATGGATAAGGGATCAGACCCGCTGGAATCCCAAGTACTTTGAATGGATTCGGAAAATCGGGGACGATCGCATTGCTCGAAATGTGCAAATCTATGATCTGGAAGACAAATTGGACGTCCTGCTCAATCCGACCAAATATATGGAGGAACTGGGCCCACAGTATTTTGCTCTTCCATGGAAAAAGCACTATTGCGTGGATATCCGATGTGGAAAACACATGAATTATATCAGGGAAGTACCTCGAACGGATGATTCCATTCTTCTGAGAGACATCACTGAAGATGAACGAAACGATTTGATTGAGAAGTATTCCTGGGCGCTTGATCATTTGCGATGGGTGGAGGACCGTCATCCGTCTGAACGAACATACTCCAAAGAACAGCAGCAAGAACATGCGAACATTTGCAGCCAATGGTTCAATGACTGGGTTTCTCGTGAGGAGTCAGAAAGGGAGATGTTCGAAAGAGAGATGGATGAATGGAAGAGCGACCAGGTGGAAGCAGCAGAAGAAAAATACGAAGAAGAGGAATGGAGCGATGGAAATGAAAGAGTTTCAGCTGGTAACTACCGACCATCTTGTTGACCGGCTATGGTTTCAGGAAGATGATGACTTCAAGGCCGGGATGAATGGCGTGGCCGTCATCGCACAACTATTGTCAATGGACGTCCTGTCGTTCATCCTGATGTCCAATCACGTGCATTTTGTCCTTTGCGGAAGTCATAACGAATCCTTATTGTTTATTAATGAGTTCAAACGGCATCATTCAGCCTACTTGCAAAGAAAGTATGGATTCAAGGAGTTTCTGCGGCGGAACGATGCGGATGTTCAAAAGGTATCCACAGAAGACGAATCGCTTGAAAGGGCCATTGTCTATGTGCAGATGAACAGCGTTGCTGCCAATATTTGCCTGCATCCTACCGGATATCCCTGGGGGACTGGCAATGCCTTTTTCAATTTGATGCCTGTTCATGGAAGAAGACTCGGGAACATGTCCAGAAGAGCTCAGATCAGATGTCTCAGGAGTAACATTAAATTGCCGGAGAGCTTACGCATTTCAGATGGGTTTGTTCTTCCAGAATCGTTCGTGCAAGTGCGTTTCGTAGAAGATGTTTTCAGGACACCTTCCAGGTTTAACTATTTCTTGAACAACTCTTCCAAAGCAAAGAGGAAGTTGGAATCAAATCCTGATCTGCCGTCATTTCGTGATCAGGTCATTCTTTCTGCTATTCCCGATATGTGCCGTTCTCTTTATCGGAAAACGACCGTTTCCGAACTGACTTCAGAACAGCAAGCTGAACTTGTCAAGCAACTGCGGAGACGATTCAGTGCGGATGTCCATCAACTGGTCAGAGTGACGGGTTTTTCATATCCTGAGATGGCTGGAATGCTTGACGGTATCTAGAAACTGCTGCCGATGTCCAACTTTTAGGGACATCGGCAGCGTTTTTCCCCCGAAACGTCGTTGATGTCCCAAATACTGGGACATCAACGACACGAAAGTTTTATTTCTCCTTTTCCCAGAGGACTACGTTCTGGATGCGGACGCTTTCTTCGTGGATGACGCTGAAGAGGGAGCGCAGGAAACGTTCGTCCAGGCCTTCTCGTTCGCCTTTGCGGACCATGTCGTCGAGGAGGGCATCCCAACGGCCCATCTGCAGGATGGCGATGTTGTGGTCTTTCTTGTAGGCACCGATTTTTTCAGAAACCGACATGCGGGACTGGAGGATCGACAGCAGGTTCTCGTCGATGACGTCGATGCGGGCACGCAGCTGGTCGATGTTGTCGCGGTAGTCGGCCGATTGACTGTCAGCATCGCGCACAACGATCTGTTCACAGAGCATGGCCCGGAGCTCTTCGGGCGTAATCTGCTGCTTGGCGTCGCTCAACGCTTGCGAAGGATTGCAGTGCGATTCGATCATCAGGCCTTCCAGGCCGAGGTCCATGGCCCGCTGGCTGAGTTCGAGCAGGTATTTCCGGTCACCGCCCATGTGTGAGGGATCGGCGAAGAAGGGAAGTTCGGGGAAACGTGTGCGGAGCTCGATGGCGATGCGCCAGCCCGGATCATTGCGGTAGGTAGTGGACTGAAAGGCGGAGAATCCCCGGTGAATCACGCCCAGTTTCCGGACACCGGCCCGGTTGAGGCGTTCCAGGGCCCCGATCCAGAGCTCCAGGTCGGGACTGACGGGATTCTTGACAAGCACCGGAATGTCAGTACCTCGCAGGGCATCGGCGATTTCCTGCATGAGGAAAGGATTGGCGGTGGTCCGGGCTCCGATCCAGAGCATGTCGAGGCCATGATCGAGGCAGGCTTGTACATGGTCACGGTTGGCGACCTCGGTGCAGACGAACATGCCATAGGTTTCCTTCACCTTCTGGAGCCATTTGAGCCCGGGCATGCCGATCCCTTCAAAACATCCGGGGTGGGTGCGGGGTTTCCAGATGCCGGCCCGGAACATATGGATGCCGAAGCTGGCAAGACCTTTGGCTGTTTCCATTACCTGTGCTTCGCTTTCTGCGGAGCAGGGGCCCGCGATGACCATCGGGCGGGGGAGTGTGAAGAATCCCCATTCAGTTATCGGGATCAGATCGAGTTTGTCTGCCATGATTGTCAATTGGATTAACGGATGATTTTTCTGATGCGGTTGGCCTCTCCGATCAGGGAACGGATCTTGTCCTGGTCGTAATCCGCGATCGCATCGCGGAAAGCCTTCATTTTTTCAATGTATGTATCAATGACCCGGAGCACGTTGTCGTGGTTCTGGGACAGGATCGGGACCCACATGTCGGCGCTGCTCTTGGCCAGGCGGACCGTGGAGGAGAAGCCGCCGGAAGCCAGGTCGAAGATGTGCTTTTCGTCCTTTTCCTTGTCAAGTACGGTCAGGGCGAGGGCGAACGAGGTCACGTGCGAGATATGGGAGACATAGGCTGTGTGTACGTCGTGCGAAGCGGCGCTCATGAAGATGAGGCGCATGTTGAGCACGTCATAGAGCTGTTCGACGGTCTTGAGGGCCTTGGGCGAGGACTCTTCCTGATTGGCGATGATGCAGGCCCTGCCGTCAAACAGGTTGGGCATGGCCGCCCAGGGTCCGGAATACTCGGTACCGGCCATCGGATGTGTCGAGACATATTGTTCGCGACGCGGATGATACTGGGTCGACAGGTTGATCTGTTCCTTGGTGGAGCAGACGTCGATGACGATCTTGTCGGGCGTATCTGCTTTCTGGAAATGATCGAGGATGTCGCAGACCATCTTGACCGCCGTCCCGACGGGAACGGCCACGACGACGATGTCGCAGCGGTCGAGGCATTCTTCATAGGGAACGATCTCGTCGCAGAGTTGCATCTTGAGGGCGGCCTCCGCATGGAAAGGATCGGCTTCCACGCCCAGGACGCAGGAAGCAAAACCTCTTCGCTTCAAGTCGATGGCCATCGATCCGCCGATGAGCCCGAGTCCAATGATTCCGATTGTCATACGCTAGCAAATCAGTTGTTGAGGATGCCCGCAATCTGTTTCCGGGCCTGTACCAGGACTTCCTCCTTGGCACAGAGGGAAATCCGTATGTAGTTTTCTCCGTTTTTACCGAAAATGAAACCGGGAGTGATGAAGACGCCGCTCCGGTAGAGGACCGTGTCGGAAACACGTTCGCCCAGGCTCTTTTCCCCGGCAGGGGTCAGAGCAGCATAAGGATTGTCGTCCGACACCCGGCCCCAGAGGAAGAGGCCGCTCGAATCAGGATCGTAGCGAACGCCCAGCAGGTCGAAGATGGCGCCGGCCAGGACTTTCCGGCGGGCATAGACGGCATTCAGTTCGCGGAACCATTCCGGTCCCTGCTTCAGTGCCTCGACGGCAGCCAGCTGCAGGGGCTTGAACATACCCGAATCCATCTGTGACTTGACCTTCAGTACCTGTGCGACCAGTTCCCTGTCGCCGGCGATCATGCCGATGCGCCAGCCCGACATGTTGTGGGCCTTGCTGAGGGAATTGAGCTCCAGGCAACACTCCTTTGCACCCGGCGTGGCGAGGATGGAGAGCGGATGGTCGTTCAAGATGAAGCTGTAGGGATTGTCGTTCACCACAAGGATGCGGTGACGCAGTGCAAAGTCCACGATTTCCCGGTAGAGCCCGGGAGAAGCTGAAGCACCGGTGGGCATGTGGGGATAATTGACCCACATGAGTTTGACGCCGGAAAGGTCCGTCTGCTCCAGCGCGTCGAAGTCCGGCTTCCAACCCTTGTCTTCCCGCAGGTCATAGCGGATGATCCGAGCCTGTGTCAGCAGTGACGCAGAAGTATAGGTAGGGTAGCCCGGGTCGGGGACCAGCACGCCGTCGCCTTCGTCCAGGAAGGCCAGGGCGGTCAACAGGATGCCTTCTTTCGAGCCCACCAGCGGCTGGATCTCGCAGGACGGATCCAGCGTTACACCGTAGTAGCGCAGATACCACGCGGCAAAGGCTTTCCGCAGTTCCTCGATGCCCACATAACTCTGGTATGCGTGGGTATCTTTGCGCCGGGCGCTTTCCGTCAGGGCAAGGATGGCATCGGCCGGCGGCATGCCGTCCGGCGCGCCGATGCCCAGGTTGATGACGGACGCCAGTCCGGCGGCGGCTTTCCGTTTGTTGATTTCTGCGATCTCCTTCAGTTTCCGGGAGAAATAGTATTCCTGGACTGATCCGGTCCGTCTTGCAGGTGGAATGATCATAGGGCTGCGGAATATTCGCCCAGGACGCGCAGGTCGTCGATGAGCGGCCGCACGGCAGCAAGGGCTTGGTTGTAGCGTTCGTAACTGTCGAACAGGATGTCGATATAGAAGAAGTATTGCCAGCGCTTGCCGGGAATGGGAAGTGACTGGATACGCGTCAGGTTCATGTCGTAGAACGACAGGATGGTCAGGATGTGGGCCAGGGAACCGGGCTTGTGGGGCAGCGTGAAGCAGAGCGAGGACTTGTTGACGGCTTCCTTGGCTACACGGATGGCGTCGTCCAGGATGAGGAAACGGGTGAAATTGTCGTGGTAGGTTTCGATCTGCGAAGCGAGGATTTCCAGTCCGAATTCCTGGGCGGCGAGGGATGAGGCGACGGCGCCCACGCCCTCCAGCCTTTCGCGGGCGATGTCTGCGGCGCTCTTGGCCGTATCTTCGCTTTCGACCATCTTGATCCAGGGGCACTTCCGTTCAAAGAAGGCACGGGTCTGGTTGATGGCCATGTAGTGCGTGCGGACTTCCCGGATGTCTTCCATCTTCTGTCCGGGAAGCGCCATCAGGTTCTGGTGGATCTGCAGATAGACTTCTCCTTTGATCTTCTGGGGATTTTTGCGCAGAAGGTCGAAATTGGGCAGCAATCCGCCGGATATGGTGTTCTCGATGGCCATGACGGCGGCGTCGGCGCGGCCCTGTGCCAGTGCGCTGAACAGGTCGTCGAACGTGGCACATTCCACGATGGCAATGTCTTCATTCTTGCCGGACCGGTAGAAATCGCGGGCTGCCTGCTCGTGGAAACATCCGGAAAAACCTTGGATGGCTACCCTTTTCATGCTTGGTTCTGGTGCGCCATCTCCCGAACTTTGCTTCCGAAGAGCACATGGGTATCTTCAGCCAGCATCTCCAGCGGTTCCAGCATCTGCGCAGGATTCTTGAGCAGCCGCTCCCAGTATTTCATGGCACTGACAAAATAGAATCCGTCGCAGAAGCGCTCGTCGGTCACGATCTGGACAGGCATCCGCTTCCCGACGACGATCAGGCCGTCGCCGTTGACCACGGGGACCTCGGACTCCTTGCCCATGGCCATGAAGATGCCGGTGGTGCCGAAGTTGTAGAGATGGTGGAAGATCGCAGGGCCCTTGATGGACTTCATGTTGGTCAGGAAAAGGGAGGTATGGAAGGGGCTGAGCTTGATGATGGCGTTGGGCAGGATGCTGTGCTTGTCCATGAACTTGATGATTCCGACCGACCATTTGATCAGGAAATTGGGCGTCAGCGTCAGCAGCCGGGCAATCTTGTCCGTTCCGTTGTTGGCCTCCAGGTTGTTGTTGGCCTCGATGGCTTCATCGATCTTCTGCCGGACTTCATCTACGGTCTCCAGGCCGGTGAAGGCCAGTTTGACCAGTGCGTCGGGTGCGTTGGGGCTCATGCCTTTCTTGACCACGAAGGAGACCTGGATCTCGTTGTGTTTATATATGCGGCCGTTCATGATGAAACGGTTGAGTCGGGGGAAACGGGCGTAGACGCGCACCATCGCGGCGATGAGCAGGTGCATGTACGTATACTCCGTACCTTTATCAGATTGCTGGATGATGAATGCGTCCAGGGGCTCACACGGGCAGTCGTACTCCGTCATGTTCTGGGCGTCGTTGCGTGTGGGCATGATATGCGGGATAATCCGCTGGATCGGGTCGATATCTTTGACTTTCTTTCCGTCTGGTCTGAATCCGAACATGGGACTGGTTTTAGGCATTAAAGCGCGCAAGTTAACAAAAATACGGTTAACTTGTCAATTTATGCCCGTTTTCGATGAAAGACCTGTCAGGGAATGAGCTCCAGGACCTGGTTGACGGAGCTGTCTTTCTGGTAGATGACCTGGCGCACGATGCCCACGCCTCGGGCGACCCAGGTCTTGACGGGGAAGGGTCCTTTGCCGGTGAAATATTCGTCATCCTCGACCAGGAAACAGTCGAACGTGCCGGCCGGCACTTCGATGGTCTCCTGCGCCGTAACACGACGGTTAGTGTAGCGGTTCGTCGCCGTAAAGACGCGGAGCACCCGGACACTGATCTCGGTATCGCGCAGGATGTCGCCCACGGCGATGTCGTCGGGGATGCTGCTCAGGTCGCCGACCGGCATGTAGTCTCCCGATACGATGGCTTGCGAAACATTGTTGACATACGCCTTGGCCTGGCCGTCTTTCACCCGGACCTGGAACGCGAAGGGCTTGTCGCCCGTCACGGATTTTCCATCGCTGTCATAGAACAGGTAGGCATAATGGATTTCGCCATTGTCCTGGTCTCCGTCGATACGGACGAGCTTTTCGTGGCAATAGCCGAAGCAATCGCCGTCACCGTCGTAGATGATCCATTTCAGCGTGGTACCGGGGCGGTTGTTGTAAAAACCTTCCTGCGCGCCCAGGTTGCAGCAGATCGCCGCGAACAGCAGTATCGCCAGGAATTTGCGCATGTTCATAGTCTGTAGTGTACCCGTTTGTAAAACTTCGCCAGTCCCGGCTTGAATCCCGACAGGTTGAAGATCGCATAAAGCAGATTCTTGAAGAAGCGGTCCAAGGCGAACAGGCCCGTGAAGAATTCGATGACAACCAAAGCAAAAAGGCTGCCATGGCAGGACGAAAGGTCGGGAAATGCACCCAGGCAGATGGCGACAAGCAGCAGGAAGATGACGAACGGGTTCCTGAAACTATAGGTGGAAAGGGTTTTCCTGAGATTGCTGCGGAGAATGGGACCGGCATGCGAGCAGCGGTCCCGGGTGATGAGGGCGCCCGCCTGCGCACGGTAATCAATGTCAGTATCTATGACCGGTCCCGGCGAGACCGTCTGCAGGTTCTTGAGAATCTGGTTCTGTTCGACACAGAACTCCATTCCCTGCGGAAGATAGATGTCGCACTGGCTGCCGCGGCAGATGAAATAATCGACGCCGAGCAGTTCGTGCCGGTCGGAAGCGATCATCTTCGAGACATACTTGTCCAGCGTATAGACGCAGACCACGCCGTTCTCATATTCCGTCCGTATGAACGAGTTGTTCAGGAAGCGTCCGTCGAGCCGCGTGACCATCTCCCCGGCCTCCACCATCGAGATCAATTCTCCGTCCTTGCCATACTGCAGTTCCCGGATAATCCTTGACCCGATGTTGGTTACCGCGTGGCAGTTGAACTTGTTCAGGAAAATGGTCGCATGGTTGTACAGCCGCCCGCCGTCCGCTTCGGCCTCCCGGTCCAGTTCGAGCAGGATCTGCGGGTCCAGATAATCACATTTGCGGATATGGGTCATCAGCGGCACGTCGCGCTCGAGGCAGGTGACGACGCCGTTGACCGGGCAGGCGATTCCGCCGGCATAGTTCTTCCGGTCGATGGACTTGCTGCCCTGGTAAAACACCACGTCGTCCAGGCAGTTGTTGACGAGCAGCAGCACGAAAATGGCCAATACGGCCCAGACCGGCGGCAGGAAGAAGCTGCCGATGAGCAGGACCAGTGCGAGGATGTACCGGATGAGATTGAAATGGCTCATGGCTGTATGCTGTTCAGGTTCAAGATGAAATCTTCATACCTGTACCATACGCCCTCCCGGGCGAAAGAACCGGAGCAGACAGGTGTCCGTTCGCCGGCAAACGCATCGAACGGATTGTATCCGCGGAAGAGATTGACGAGCGAAGTGCCAGAGATGCGTTTGGAGTATTCCACGAAATAGATTTCACCGGCCGGATCCTCGATCAGCTGGATATGGAAGACTCCCGTGACCATCAGCGGAATCAACGCCCGGATGGCCCGGATGAATTCATCTACGGCCCGGGTCACCTTGCTTTCCTGTCCGATGAAGCGCAGGTATTTGTCGTAGCCGTTTTTCAGGCGTACCTCACGGGCGTAGATGACGGGTTCGGTCCCTGCCCAGTTGATGTCGACGACGTATTCGTGGCTGATCTCCACGCGCCGGGTGATGCAGGTATCAGCCAGCCTTCCGACGCCGTGGCTGCCGGCCGACATCGTGTTCGGCCGCATGAAAACGTCGTCCAGGGAGAAAGTTTCCGGGATCCGGATCGTGCAGCCTTTCGTGACTGCTGCCAGACGGTTGTTCATGTCGCGTTTGTTGAAGAACCAGCTCTCGACCGCTGTCAAGGGATTGCGGGCGGCCAGCTCGAACACGGCGGGCTTGCCCTGGCGGGCCAGTTCGTCGGCCGGGAAGACCGTGCAGCCGGAGGCATCCCGGGCGATCATCGCCAGCGCTTCGGCTTCGCTCACGCGGATGACGCCGGCGGGAGCGGGACAAAGCGGGTAGGTGGTATCCATGTCGGCCAGAACCAGGCTGTTACCGTCGTCCTTATTGACGCGGTTGACGAAAAACAGTTCAGCGGAAAGGCCCGCACGGCCGCCGGCTTCGAA
Organism: Bacteroidales bacterium; assembly: GCA_016290385.1. Lineage (GTDB taxonomy): Bacteria > Bacteroidota > Bacteroidia > Bacteroidales > UBA932 > Cacconaster. The sequence continues at coordinate 10,115 of JAEETO010000020.1, forward strand.
TACCAGATAGTTCATCGGATCATCCTTTGGAGGTAGAACAACTCGGCATATTTCACGCAGCACTCGGTACCGCGCACCATGGCCAGTTGCCGGATTCCTTCCGGGTTCAGGGGAGAAGGCTCTTTTTTGATCTGGCTCTGGTAGATACTGAAGATTTCAATCTTTTCGTCCAGACAGTCCGAGATGTCATGGTACCACAAGCCCCCGCCGACGTTGATGTTCCGGCTCAGGATGAAAGGATACTCGTAGAGTGCGACGAACCGGGGCATGAAGCCCTGCCGGAAGCGGAGGGCGGCCATGGCGGAGTCGTACACTTTCTTGTGGTCCTGATGCCAGGAGGGATAATTGATGAACAGTTCGTCCGGCTGGAAGCTGTCGAAAAGGGCGTCGTACTGTGAAACGAAGAAACGGGTCGGCACCATGTCCAGCTCCCCGTCGCAGTTTTCAATCAGGATCTGGTGGGAGGCATGAAGCCGTTTGCAGACTTCCGCCGCCTCCACTTTCCGTCCGGCATCTTTAACGGGATCTCCCTTTATGCCGATGGTGGCGTAAACGATGTGTATTTCACTTCCCTTGTCGCGCTGGGAAGCCAGATATCCTCCGCAGCCAAGGATTTCATCGTCGGCATGGGGAGAGATGACCAGGATTCGTTTATTCATAGATATTTGTTAACGTGCAACGAAATAAGCGCCTGCCATGATGAGTACGACACCGATCCACCGCGTGGGCGGAATGGTCTCATGGAAGATCAGGGCACCAGCGAAAAGACTGAGTATGAAGCTGATGGCCGTCAGAGGATAGGCCAGGGAAAGGTCATAGCGTTTCAGCACCGCCATCCATTCAACCACGCCCAGGATGGCTGTCAGTCCCGCTGCGTAGAATTCCCAGGTAGAGAGCGCCTCCTTGAAGAAAGCCCAGGTCCAGGAGAAGTCGCCAGTCTTGGAGAGTGCTACCTTCAGGAAGCATTCGGAGCCTATCACCAGCAAGCCCTGTACCAGGATCAGGATAAACAGTCGTATCATCTTTTTATTTCAAAATTTTACAAATTTATGATTTTCTATGATAATTTTATAATTTTCATAGACTTCATCGACCAGGTTGTCCCAGGTGCGGTACAAATCGCGACAGGCTCCGGCCCCGACATCTTCCAGCAGCCGGCGGTCGTGATACAGCTCACAGATGCGCGCCGCAAAGGCTTTTTCATCGTTTGCAGCCATGAATCCATTGACGTCACGGGTGATGCCGTCGGTCGCCATCGTGCCTTCGCAGTACAGGGTCGGCGTTTTCTGGCAGGCCGCTTCGATCTTCACCAGCCCGTAGGTATCCGATACCGAAGGGAACAGCAGCAGGTCGGTGCGGGCATAGACGTTCATCAGCATCTGCGGATCGGCGATGGCCCCGCAGAAAGTGACATGGTCCTCCAGTCCGAGTTCGTCGGTCAGATTCTTCAGGAAGCCCTGCTTGTTGCCGTCTCCGACAAACAGCATCTTGAAAGGCGTCTGCCGGTCTTTCAGCACGGCCAGGGACCGCAGGATGAAGTCTTCCCTTTTCTGGAGATCCTGCCTGCCGACATGGGCCAGCACGAAATCGTCGTCCTGCAGGCCGTATGCGGCATTGACCGCCTTCCGGGCCGCAGCAACATCCCGGACGGGCGTGTGGTCCGTCGAATAAGGCATCGTGCGGTACGGGCGTTTGAGCCCGTATTCCCGGCAGAACATCCTGCCCACGGCGTCATTCACCGTCCAGCATTCGTCACAGGCATTGTAGACGCTCATCATCAGCCGGACATACTGCTCGCCAAGCAGCCTGCCCAAGTACTGGATGACATCGGGCCGGAAGTCGGAATGGATGGTGCCGACCATGGGGATGTCCTGTTTCTTGGAGAGTTGCCTGGCACACTGGCTCGTCAAGAAAGCCGAGTGGATATGGATGATATCCAGTCCGGCTGCCCGGATCCGGGCCTTGAAGGCCGGATCGAAGAGGGCGTAGCCCCGGGGATAATCGTCGTTCTTGAACATCAAGGATTTGCAGCGGACCACTTCATAGGGAAAGCGCTGGTCGTAGTCGGGCGCGGTACCCTTGACAGCAGGAGTAAATACGGTCACGTCACATTTGCCGGCAAGTCGGGAGGCGTATGCATCGACTATCTTGACGACACCGTCAATGACGGGAAAGAAAGCATCTAAGAATAATCCTACGTGCATGCCTGCTACTTCTGGGAATAACTGCTGTAATACCCGAGTATCTTGTTCCGGAGCAGATACTCGTACTTCGACCGTACGGTCTCTTCACAGGCCATGGACCACTTCAGCCGGCTCTGGTCGAGGTCGTAGGTGGACGAACGCCCCGCGTCGTACAGTTTCTGCTGGCTTTCATACGATGTCAGGGCGGCCGCTTCCGCCTTGGCGGAGGACGCGTAGCGCGCTTTGGCCGTGAGCGCCTGGTACCAGGCTTCGCGCAGCAATTTGTCGATCTCCTTGCGGGAGGCGTCGAGCGAGACTGCGGCGTCATTCACCGCCAGGGCGGCCCGGGAAACCTGTTTTTTGTTGGACATGTTGAGAATCGGGACGGAAAGCCTGAGCCCGACCGCGCCCCATCCGTTATGGGCCAGTTGGTCGCCGAGATGGAAATCCCGGTAGCCGAAAGGCATGTAGATATAGTTGTTGTAGTTGGCGAACAAGGACAATTGGGGATACTGGACGCCTTTGGCTGCCTTTGCCCGGTATTCGGCACTTGTCAGGTTGTATTTGGCGGAAAGCACGGAAGGGTGGTTCTCGATGTCGTCGAGCAGCGGAAGTAACGGAACCATTTCGGTCTCTTCCACATCGTCCCGGAGCTCCTCGATCTCCAGGCCGCTTTCGTCGTCCAGCCCGATCAGGTTGGCCAGTTGCACCCGTGCAAGCAGGGTGTTGCCTGCTGCCGATGTGTACTGGTATTCAGCCGAACTGAGGGCGGACTTCGACTCGGCCAGGTCGGCGTTTGTCCGCCGGCCCTGTTCCACCAGTTTGGTCACGTTCCGGATCTGGGCGTTGCACAGGTCGATCTGTTCGCGGGCGATCTGCTCCAGGCTCATGCAATGGAGCAACTGCAGGTAAGCAGCCGCTACCCGGATGCGGAGGTTGATCCCGGCTACCGCGATTTCTTCGGCGGAGGCCTTGAGCGTATAGAGTTCGGCGTTCTTGTTGTTGGGGATGCTTCCGCCTGTCAGCAGCGGCATTTCGAGCGATGCGGCCACCGACGTCAGCGACAGGGTCATCCGCTCGTCCACGCTGTACATGAGCAACATGTTGCCGGAGTGCAAGGTTTCCTGAAGCCCGGCCTGAATGACGGGCACCCGGCGGGAACCGGCTTCGGCGGCCACCTCTTTCTGCGTTTCATGCCGGAGCTGGCGGTGCAGGATTTCCGGGTTATGGGCGATGGCGTAATCCACGCAGTCGTCCAGGCTCCAGGCCTGCCCGAAGGAAAGCAACGGCAATGCCAGCAATGCCAGCGCCAACCAATATCTTTTCATGGTCCTATCCATTTAACTTGTTGCCCCGGAGCACCATGTCCTTGGTGACGCCTTCCTTGATCTCGACGTAGATACCGTCGCTCAAGCCGGTCTTGACGGGGATCCTTTCAAATTTCTGGTTCTGCTTGTCGGAGGAAACGAGCCGGTAAACATACGTGCCGCCGTCTTCGAAGGAGATGGCCGATTCTTCCACGGAAATCACCTGCTCGGCCTGGGCGGTGATGAATTCCGCATTGGCGCTGTAGCCGGCCCGCAGTTCCGTGTCTCCGTCGTCGCTGTCGACCGAGGCTTTGAGGCCGAACATGACCGTACCGTTCTCCTTGACACCCATGGACGAAATTTCTTCCAGCGTGCCGGTAATATGGCGGTCGAGGCTGGATCCCACCGTGATGCGGGCGGGAAGTCCGACATGCAGCCTGTCGACTTCGGTCTCGTCGATCTTGCCGTCGAAGACCATGTCGGAGACATCGGCGATCGTGGCGATCGTGGTGCCTTCGCTGTAGGGGCTGATGCTCACCACGGCCGCTCCCTGTTTCACGGGGATGTCGATGACCTTGCCGCTCATGGTCGCCTTGACGATGGTGGTGTTCACGGCACCGCTGCGCTGCGAGCTGCCGTAGAGGATGATGTTGAGGGACGACTGGGCCTTGGCGGCATTTTCCCTGGCCAGCGAAAGCCGGTGGGCGGACAGCTCCAGCGTTTCGCGCGGAATGACGTCTTCCCGGAACAGGGCCTCGTTGCGCTCATGCTCGCGCTGTGCCTGCTCCAGCTGCAGGTTGGCAGCTTCCACGGCGCTCTGGGCCTCGTTGTAGGAATTCATGTCCGGGATGACGCTGACGCGGGCGATGACATCGCCGAATCTGACTTCCTGGCCGACCTTTACGTTGATCTGGGTCAGGATGCCGGTAATCCGGGGCTTGGCATACACCACACGGCGGGGCTGGATCTGGCCGGTCGCGATCGAACTCTGGCAGATGGTGCGTTCGGCCGGTGTCAGCAGTTCGTATACGGGAGTGACCGGCTGCGACTGGCGCCACAGGAAATAGAAAGTCAGTATGACAAAAGCGGCTGCCAGCGCCCACAATACGGTTTTCAATACTTTTTTCATACTCATTTGTCGTCTCTAAGTGCCTCAATGGCTTTGATCGTAAGGGCTTTTCGGGCAGGCACATAGCCCGAAGCCAAGCCTCCGCACACCAGGATGAGCAGAGACCCGAATGCATAGACCGGCGGTATCATGGGCCGGGAAATAAGCGCGTCCGTGCCTCCGCCGAGCACCGGATTCAGCAGGATCAGCACCCAGGTTCCGGCGATGATGCCGGCGATGCCTGCCACCATGGTCAGCGTCAGCGCTTCCAGCATGATCTGGCGGATGATGACGCGGGGCCGGGCACCGAGTGCCCGCCGGATACCGATCTCCCTGGTCCGCTCCTTGATGGTCACCAGCATGATGTTGGAAATGCCGATCAGGCCCGCGAGCAAAGTGCCGAGACCGACGATCAGGATCAGGATTTCGACCCCTTTCATCGTGCTTTCGTACACGGAAATGGCATCTACCATGGAGATGACCTCCATCGCTGCCTGGTCGTCGGGATGGATCTGGTGGTTCTTCTTGAGGATGGCGGTGATTTCCTCATTGGCCGTAGAGATGTCGTATTTGTCGTACAGGCCCACGGACATCATGCCGATGCGGTCCTTGTGGTCGAAGGCGTCCTGCTCGGTGGTAAAGGGCAGCAGCACACAGTCCTGGGAGAAAAATCCCACGGAAATATTCTCATTGGTGTGTGTAATGACGCCGACGATGCGGTATACGTTGCCGTCCACGGTCAGTTCCTCGCCAACCGGGTTGTCGTGATCGAACAGCTCGGCTACCACCCTTTCACCGGCCAGGCAGACCTTGCGGTGCTCGCGGATGTCCGTATCGTTGATGAAACGGCCGTGGACCACCTTCTGGGGGATGTCGATGTAGTAGGTGGGCGTCACGCCGGCGGTCTGGTAGTAGCCGGAGCGGCGGCGCGAACCGATCTGCTGGAAACCGTCGAGGTTGCCCAGGGTCATGTATCGCAGCCGGCTGCCCATCTTCTGCCGGATGGCCGTGACGTCTTTTTCCTGGATGTACCAGGTCCTGTCGGCCTCGAAGCCGCTGTAGGCCATCGAAGTCGTCGTCGGAGTATAGACGATGCTGTTCGACGAGAGATTCATCAGGCTGCCGATGAGGCCTTTCTTCATGCCGAAACCGCAGCCGATCAGCACGACCAGCATGAAGATGCCCCAGAAGACGCCGAACATCGTGAGCAGACTGCGCACCTTCTGCCCCTTGAGCGTCACCAGGATTTCCTCCCACATGTCTTTGTCAAAAAGCTTCATCGTCTATTCGTTCGCCGCCAGGGCTTCTACCAGTTTTATGCTGACGGCCTTCTTTGCCGGCATGTAGCCGGCCAGCAGGCCAGCGAGGATCATGATCAGGGTTGCGCCGAGCACGATGCCGATATCCACGCCCGGGTTGAGGAAGACGCTGCTTCCCGCTCCGCTGGCCGTCGGGTCCACCGATGCGCTGACAATCAGGTCGGCCAGTTTGATGACGCCGATGCCGAGCAGCATGCCGACATAGCCGAAAAAGACGGTCACCATGACGGATTCCGTCAGCACCAGCCGGATGATGGACCGCCGGGGCGCGCCCACCGCTTTCCGCACGGCGAGTTCGCGCGTCCGTTCCCGCACGGTGATCAGCATGATGTTCGAGACGCCCACGATGCCGGCGACCAGGGTGGACAGGCCCACGATCCAGAGAAACAGGTTGATCGTCTTGAAGAGGCTGCCGATGTAGAGGGCCAGGTCGTAGGTATTGGTGATGGTGACGGCTTTCTTGTCGACGGGGGAGAACTGCTTCATCGCGGCCAGCTGGGCACGGACTTTCTCGACAAAGGCCCGATTTTCGGCCTCGGTATTGAGGCCGGCCACGGTGATGGACAGCTTGGAGATGTCGTCGTTCTCGAAGTAGAGGGATTTGACGGTCGTGAAAGGCGCGATCAGCGTCCGGGACACGTTGTACGACTTGGCCGGCTTGTACACGCCCACCACCTTGAAGGCCACGTCACCGACCGACACCGTGCGACCGACGATGTCGCGGGGCTCGTCGGCCGGGAAAATCCGTTTGCACAGATTGGTGGAGAGCAGGCAGGTCTTGCGCCGTCCTTCGATGTCGGCCTCGTTGATGTTGCGGCCCGCAAGGATTACGTTGTTGCGAATTGTCTCATAGCCGGGATAGAAACCGGCGATATCGGTTTCCGCGTATTTGTTCCGGTAGCTGACGATGACGTTCCGGTCGAGTTCGGGCACATAGTCCAGCACGTTATCCGGGAAAGCTTCCTGGAGCGCACGTCCGTCGGCTTCCTTGATGGGGATGCTGCGTCCTGCCGGCAGGCCCTCGAAAGGCAGCATCGTGGTGGAAGGCTCCAGCGTCACGACATTGTCGTCCTCGTTGAGCCAGGCATTCGAGATGCCATTGAGGATGCCATTGCCTGTTCCGAGCAGCACGATCAGCAGGAAGATGCCCCAGGCCGTGGAGAACCCGGTCAGCAGGAAGCGGGTCTTGCTGTGGCGGATCGAAGCGATGATTTCTGAGAACAGGTCCCGCATGGCCATTAGCTTTCGTCCCGGTAGATGATACCGTCCTTGATGAAAATCCGCCGGTCCGTCTGGTTGGCGATGTCTTGTTCGTGCGTCACGATGACGATGGTCTGCCCGTGCTCGCGGTTCAGCTGCAGGAGCAACTGCATGACTTCCTGGGTAGTCTTGGAATCCAGGGCGCCGGTGGGCTCGTCGGCGAGGATGATCTTGGGCTGCGCGATCAGCGCACGGGCAATGGCGACACGCTGGCACTGGCCACCAGACAACTGGCTGGGCAGATGGTTCCAGTGGTCTTTCAGCCCGACCTTTTCGAGGTATTGCATGGCGATCTCGTCACGATCGGCGCGTTTGACATCCCGGTAATAAAGGGGCAGCGCTACGTTGTCCAGGGCGTTCTTGAAACCGATCAGGTTGAACGACTGGAAGATGAAACCGATGAGCTCGTTGCGCAGCTGGCAGGCTTCATCCTCCGTCAAGCCCTTGATCAGCCGGCCGGCCAGCCGGTATTCGCCCTCGTCATAATTGTCCAGGATTCCGATGATGTTCAGCAAGGTGCTCTTGCCCGATCCCGATGCGCCCATGATGCTCACAAGTTCGCCCTCCCGCACATGCAGGTTGATTCCCTTTAGGACCTGCAAAGGAGAGGCGCCGTAATAGGTCTTGTAAATATTGCTGAGCGCAATCATTCCGGGATGAAAACAATGTAATAATAACCTGCAAAGGTACAAAATAGTATCGATGTGGCAAGGAAGATTCGGGGGAACAGGGATGGCTTAGGCGAGCGGGCCGGCCGGAAGCGTGATCGTGAAGCGGGCGCCGCCCAGGTCGGAGCGGCTGTAGCCGATGGTGCCCTGGCTTTGCTCGATGATGCTGCGGCAGATGGCCAGTCCGAGGCCGGTACCGGTCTTCTTGGTGGTGAAATTCGGCGTGAAGAGTTTCGCCATGTCTTCTTCACTGACGCCGGGACCGTTGTCATCGATATCGATCCGCCATGCCGGAGCTTCCTCCAACTGCTCGGATGTCAGCGAGATGCGGATATGACCGTCTGTAATGCCGGCACTGTCGATGGCCTGGATGGCGTTGGTGATCAGATTGACCAGTACACGGGCCAGCTGGCTGCGACGGCCGTCGACCCAGGCACTGCCGTCTTCTTCCCTGCGCACGAACTCGAAACGAAGATCTTCGCGATTGTCGAATAGTTCGAGCTGCTCCTCGATCAGCGCAACAAGTTCGATCCGCGTGACTTCCTCGCTGAAGAAGCGGGCGAAGGAAGAAAATTCGGAAGCGGTCTGCGAGAGCGTGTCGATCTGCTCCAGCAGCGACTTGCTCACGCTTTCCAGCTTGGTTTCCCATCCTGGAACGTTTTCTTCCTTGAGCTTCATCAGGTACTGGATGCTGAGCTTCATCGGGGTAAGCGGATTCTTGATCTCATGTGCGATCTGGCGGGCCATTTCTTTCCAGGCCTGCTCACGCTCATTCATGGCCAGCTGTCGCGTACTTTCTTCCAGGTCCTCCACCATCTTGTTGTACGACTCGATCAGCACACCCAGTTCGTCGCCGGTATTGCGATACTTGATACGCCGGTTGCCGGAGAGCGCCAGCCGCTCGATACGTTCCTTGATCTCCACCAACGGCCGTGACAGCGAATTGGAAATCAGTGTGCCGATGACGATGGCGGCGATGAGCAGGATCAGGTAGATATTGATGATGACCGACATGGTCGACGCGGTGGCTTCCGTCACGTCCTGGCTGCGGGTGAAATACGGCACGTTCGCAATGGCCACCATGTCGCCGTTTCCGTTGAAGACAGGCTCGTATATGGAATAGAAACGCACGCCGGCGATGTTCTCGAGATCGACGTACCGAAGTTGCTGCTCCTTGACGATCTGGCGGAATGCCTTGTTGTTCATACGCTTGCCAACCAGGAATTGGTCAAAGAGTTCCGGCTTCGTGGAGCGGATCAACTCTCCGTGGATATTGTAGAGGTGCAGGTCATGGTGTGTGACCTTGTTGTATTCATCCATCGCCTGGAAGAGCTGCGGCGTGTTGATATCATTGTAGCGGAGCGCATACTTGCAGGGTTCCGCCAACAGGGTCTGCGCCGACTGCATCAGGCCGTCCATCGCTTCCCGGTTGTTCTCGCGGGTGAGGCGCATCACGTAGACGACGCTGCCGATACCCATGGTACCCAGCGCGAACACGATGGTCAGGGTGATCAGCAGGGTAATCTTGCGCTTGAGTGAATGTTTCGGGAGATTGAGGATCTTCTCACGCCGCCAGCGGAGGGTGAACAGCAGAAGGAACAGGCCATAGAAGATCACCAGATAGGAGAACGACACCAGAAGCGGGAAGAAAGGCCGGCGGGGCCGGGAAATCACCGTCAGGTCTTCGTCAGACAGCCGGTTCACGAAATGGACGAATCCGTTCCGGTTGGACATCGTATAGCCTACAGGATACTCGGTCGGCGGCTTCACGGGATATCCGTAGCTGCCCCCATGCGACACCATCCGGTCGTCGGAGTAACGGGCATAGGAATAATGGCGCGGCAAGGTCGCCGCCGTCCCCGCCCTTGCCGTCAGGGCATCGAAAGGATTGCTGATTACGTCGTTGCGGAACTTCGATTCGAGTTCCATGAACAGCCATGACAACTGAAGGGTCGTCGGATCGGGGTAGGAGAAGACACCCAGATAGGAAGCCAGGCCGTTGTAGTCGTGCAAATAATAGAAATTGGAGCCGGGCGCCAGCGGCACGCCGTACTCGTCGATCATGTTCTTGTAGAAAGCCAGGCAGTTGACCGGCTCCATGCCCTGTCCCAGCGTGATCAGGTCGTTGGAAGAGCAGGTCGTCAGGGTGATACTGTACTTCTGGACCGCATCGGCGTAGAGATAGCGCTCCAGCATGCGGTTCTTGATCATCTCGGTCCCGTGGACCGACGTCAGGACGGAGAAGAAGGGGTCGGTCTGGATGGAGGGTTCCACGTCCCGCAGGAACAATTCGAGCGAGAGGTCGCGTTCGACGGCCAGCTTGCCTGTATTGACGCGGTTGCTCTCGTACTCCTTGTTGAGACTGTACGAGTTGATTGCCAGGACACTGTACAGGGAGATGACCATGGTATAGATCAGCAGGTTGCGCCAGGAGAAAAGATTTACGCGGGCGTCCCTGCGGATCAGCATGACGATGAGATACAACTGGTACAGCAGCGCCAGGAAGAGCATCGCGAAGGTCAGGTAGCTCAGGATCGCATATACACCGATGTCCGTCAGACGGTACGGCTCCATCACGATGCTGGAGTTGAGGATCAGCGAGCGCATCACAAAATGGATGTACAGCATCAGCGCCAGCGCTGCCAGGACATGCAGGCCGATGGCCAATTTCTGGCGGACTGGCGAGAAGCGTTCCATCCGCCTATGGATACGGTAGCGCATCACGAAGAGGGCATAGAAGACGAACGCCACCGTCATGTTGTTGAACAGCAGGCTGCCCAGTGAATTGAAAAGCGCGGTGTCGGCATACAGCACGGGCGAAAAGAGTTCGCCGCTTGCGTAGCCCTTGCCCACGAAATAAAAGGCCATCAGACGGACCAGGAACAGGATGCCCGTCGCGAACCAGAACGACCGCCAGGTATGGTGACGGTAGTGATACGTGAAGACAGCCACGAGCATCAGCGCGAAGGCGACCCAGCGCATGGGCATGTTGCCATGTTCCGGAGTGGGCGGCACCGTGGGAACGATCGAGAAAAGCGGACCCTCTTCGATGCCGTAGACAATGGCCGTGTCGTCGTTGCTGATGGCGACGGTGGTAAAGCCGTCCCGCAAGTGCAGATGCTTGTTGACCACGTTGGGGACAGAACTTCCTGGATATTCGGTCTTGATGAGGATGCCCGTTACGACTTTGATCTTCCGTTCCCGGTCAAACTGGGTGGTCACTACATACCAGGCGGATCCCAGGTTCACGTATTTTTCTTCCAGGCCGATGTACGCGAGCGGATTGGCATAGAGGTTCCGGTTGCTCATGAATTGCAGCCGGTACGTATAAGGATACACGTCCACCTCGTCGTTGTTGATGGGGAACTGGTGAGTCCAACTCTTCATCGTGTCGGCCTGGTAACAGTACAATACGATGTCCTCGGGTAGATCCTCAAAGTCAATCCATTCATTGTCACCGGCCTGCAAGGCGCGATATGCATACTGCTCGGCCAGGCGTTCCCGCTTGTGCAACGACCGTTCCACCCGGTTCACCTGCCGCTGGAGACGGGCCGGATAATCGGTCCGGATGCTGGACAGGGCCAGCAGCACGATAGCCAGCAGGAACAGCACATGACTGCCGTACCGCACCAGAAAGCGGCTTACCTGAAGTTTGGTCGATGGCTTATGTTCGCTCATTCGTGATGATAAGGCTCTCCCTTGATAATGGTCAGCGCCCGGTACAGTTGTTCCAAGAAGACCACCCGCACCAGTTGATGGGAAAAGGTCATCGGGGAAAGCGAGAGGAGTTCATTGCTCCGGGCTCGTACCGCAGGCGAAAAGCCATAAGGGCCTCCGATGACGAACACACAATCTTTCGGGAGATGCGCGGCTTTCTGCTCCAAATTCCGTGCCCAATCGACGGAGCTGAAACGGGCTCCGTGTTCGTCCAACAACACCAGATGGTCACTGGGGCGCAAAGCCTTGAGGATCAATTCACCTTCCCGGGTCTTGATCTGCTCTTCGCTAAGCGAGGCCGTCTGCTTCAGATCGGGAATTTCCACCAGTTCGAACGCGACATAGTGCCGGATCCGGGCAACATACTGTTCGATGCCCTGACGGATCCAGGCATCCGCCGTTTTTCCGGTAAACAAGACTCTGACCTTCATGGCGTGATTTTTGAATACTTTGCTCGTCGACTTAAAAAATGGAATGATGAAGATAATTTTCTGGTTTGCTTCGATGTTGCTGGTATTTCTTACAGCAGGCCCTTCTACGGCGCAGGAGAATTCCCAGGATGTTTTCACGCCCATCGGCAAGTATCTTCAGGCCGGCGACTACGAAAAGCTCTCCGCCTGGTTCGCCGACAACCTGGAACTCGATATGCTCGGGGCCGTCAACAACTGCACCCGCAACCAGGCCAAGCTCATCATGAAGAACTTCTTCTCCAACTACACCCCCAAGAAGTTCACCATCATCCACAAGAGCGGAAAGGCGCCGATGAAATATGCCGTCGGCTCGCTGAGCGCCGGTGGAGAACGTTTCCGGGTGATCCTCTACGTCAAGACCACCGACGCCGGAAGCCATATCGAGCAGCTCAAGGTCGAGCGCGAGTGATTTCCCAGGTACCGACCACGATTCCCTGCCCGCCGCATTGCGAGATGGGCACGGTGCGTCCGTCCAGGTCCTGCACTTCCTTCAGTTCCTTGAGGTAGGTGTGGCTGTGACCGCCCACCACCAGGTCGAGATTGCGGGAGTTCTCCACCATCAGCACGTCGGAAGGACGGTCCAGTGAACCGCCGTTGTATCCGAAATGCGACAACAGGATTACCAGGTCGCAATGCTTCTTGTTTTTCAGGTAGTCCGCCCACTTGTTCACTTCTTCGATGGCATTGAGGCGCACCATTCCGTCGAGGTGCGACTTGAGCACCACGCCTTCCAGGTAGGAGGTCGTGCCGATGATGCCGATCTTCATGCCGCCGCGGCGGATGATCACGTAGGGCTTGACCAGTTTCTTGAGCGGGGTGTTCGAAAAATCGTAGTTGCAGGTGACCGTCTTGTGCCGGCATTTCTTGAGACGGCGGGCCAGGTCTTCCTGCCCGTTGTCGAACTCATGGTTGCCGAGGGTCATCACATCGTAGCCCATCAGGTTGACCAGTTCCACTTCCAGGTCGCCGTGCGCCACCGTATAATAGGGAGTTCCCTGGTTGAAGTCGCCCGCATCCAGCAGCAGCACTTTCTTTTTGCCATATTTTTCCCTGACCTGGTCGATGTACTGGAGCCGGCGTTCCACACCGCCGAGGCCCTTGTTGTAGCCCACGCGGACCGGTTCGATCTGGCTGTGCGTGTCGTTGGTGTGCAGGATAATCAGGTCCTGCGCCTGCAGGGATGCTGCGCAACAGAGCGCGAGCATCAGTAAAAGTACCGTCCTTTTCATCGTCTTCTCTCCTCCCAGTCCGTATATTGCACGCGTCCGTCAGGATGCAGGTCGATTTTTTCACCACGGGCCATCTGGTCGCGGAGATATTCGCAGATCGCATCGCGGATCCAGATGCCGGTATCTTTCCGGTTGAAGGCCACGTCGGAGAGCACCACGCCGTCGCCGCCGTCCATCAGGAAATGGATGGTGGCAAACTTGTAGACCTTGTCTTCATCGATGGGGGCGCCTCCGACAAGGAGTTTGTCGGCCTTGGTGCCTGTAATCACCATCTCGACGCCGCTGAGGGCCTCGACGCGCCGTCTTGCAATCATCTGGTCGAGGAAGCGGTGCAGGTCGGAACCTTTGATGTCGAAGGTCACCAGATAGTTGTCGAAGGGGAAGATCGAAAAAATGTCGTAGACTCGCACGGCGCCCTTGGGCAGGCTGGTGCGGATGCCGCCGAAATTCATCAGGCCCACGTCCACTTTTTCACCGGTACTCTTTTCGGCAATGGCGCGGACGACATCGGCCGCAAAGTTGGAGAGCGGGCTTTCCGGACGGTATCTGTCGTATTCATCCATGGAATAGCCGACGATTTCCTGGAGCGGCTCGACCTGGGCGCTGTAGCGCGCGATGGTCTGGGTGGCCCGGAAGTCTCTCATGTCGTCCCAGGTGGAATCCATGGGAACAGGAGTCCACCGGTATGTAAACTGTGCTGCCGCTCCACCCGGGAGGGCGAGCAGCAGTACAGCCAGCAAAAGGATTTTCTTCATATGTATGATCAGTCTTTGAGTTTCATCCATTTGATCAGGTCCTTGAAACTGGATTTCTTGCCGTAGGTCAGGATTCCGATCTTATAGACCTTGGCCGAGAGCCAGGCCGTGGCCAGGAACGTCAGGAACAACAGGACGATGGACAGGATCAGTTGCCAGGAGGGCACCACGCCGAAGGGGACGCGGGCCAGCATCACCATGGGCGAAGTCCAGGGGATGATGGATGCCCACACCGACAGCGGGCTGCTCGGATGCTCGAAGGTATGGAGCATGATGAACAGGCCGATGATGAGCGGGATGGTCACCGGCAGTTGCAACTGGCTGGTATCGGCTTCGTTGTCGACGGCCGCGCCGATGGCGGCGAACATCGAGGCATAGAGCAGATAACCCAGCAGGAAGTAGATGAGGAAGCAGCCGATGATAGTCACCCAGTCCAGGCTGCGTATCTGGTTGACGATCTTGAGCATGCCCAGCGCATTGGAATCCTGTCCGGCCTGCTCTGCCATGGCTGCCAGGTCTTCCGGACCGATATGATGATCTGCGCCGGCTTCCGCCATGATCTGTTCCATGCCGCCCATGCTCTGCATCACCTTCGGTCCGGCGATGGTCTGGACGGCCGTCACGAGGACGATGGTCAGGGTGATCCAGATGAAGAACTGCGTCAGGGCCACCAGTGCTACGCCGATGATCTTGCCCATCATCAGTTCCACGCTCTTGACCGACGAGACGATGACCTCGACTACACGGCTGCTCTTTTCGTCGATGACGCTGCGCATGACCATCGTGCCGAACATGAAGACGAACATGTAGATCAGGAAGCTCATCAGATACGAGAGTACCATGTAGACTTCCACGCTGTCCTCCTTGGCATCGCCGTCGTTGGTCAACGTCATGGAGTTGAGTTTGATATCTGTCTTGACGTCGGCCAGGATGCTGTCGAGGTCGACGATGTCATACTGGGCGAGTTTCCGGGTCTCGATGGCTTTGTTGACCGTCCGGTTGACCGCGTTCTTGATGTCCATGCTGAGCGGCTCCTTCGAATACGAGATCACCGATACTTCCCCTTTCTCATTGAGCGGCGAAATGCCTACGACGGCATAGTAGTCCAGTTCGTCGAAGCGGTCCTTGAGTCCGTCGACGGTTTCGCCGGGTTCTCCCATGACATAAGTGGTATGCTCACTGTTCTCGAAATACGGTGCGACGACGCCCGATTCATCGATCACCTTGACTTTCTGGTCTTCATTGCCGGTAAAGACCATGATCAGGGCCGGTACGCAGATGAGCAGGGCCATGAGGATCGGTGTGAGCAAGGTCGTCAGGATGAACGATTTCTTGCGGACACGGGTTGAATATTCGTGGCTGATGACAATGCCTACTTTTTTCCAGTTCATAGCGCTTCCCTCCTATTTTCCGGTTACCAGTTTGATGAAGATGTCGTTCATGCGCGGGATCAGTTCGCGATACGAGCGGACGTCGGCCACCTGGATCAATTCACCCAGCACGTCGCGCGAGCCGCAGCCTTCGGCCACGTTCAGGACGGCGCGGCGGACGTCTTTCTGCTCTTCATCGGAGAATATTTCGTAAGATGTTCCTTGCGGAAGGGCTTCACCACCACGGTAGAGCACTTCCACCTGGTTGGTGCCGTATTCGCGGCGGATGGCTTCCGTGCCGCCGGTTACCACGAGGTGCGACTTGTTGATCAGGGCGATGTTGTCGCACAGTTCTTCGACCGACTCCATGTTGTGGGTGGAGAGGATGATGGTGGCGCCTTCGTCCCGCAGGCGCAGGATCTCGTCGCGGATCATCTGGGCATTGACCGGATCGAAGCCGGAGAAGGGTTCGTCGAGAATCAGCAGCTGGGGCTTGTGCAGGACGGTGGTGATGAACTGGACTTTCTGCGCCATGCCTTTGGAGAGTTCCTCCACCTTTTTGTCCCACCAGCTCTGGATGCCGAAACGGATGAACCATTTCTTGAGTTCGGCGGTGGCGGCGGCGGTGCTCATGCCTTTGAGTCGGGCCAGGTACAGGCACTGTTCGCCCACTTTCATTTTCTTGAAGAGGCCGCGTTCTTCCGGCAGGTAACCGATGGCGCGGACGTCTTCGTCGTCGACGTGTTTCCCGTTGAGGATCACCTCGCCCGCCGTGGGGATGGTGATCCGGTTGATGATACGGATCAGCGTGGTCTTGCCGGCGCCGTTGGGGCCCAGCAGGCCGAAGATCTTTCCTTCGGGCACGGCGATCGACACGTTGTCGAGCGCCTTGAAATTGCCGAAGGTCTTCGTGATATTTTTACATTCGAGCATATGTGATGTAATTATTGCCGTTTGCCGTTCGCTTTCGTCATGCCCGACCTGATCGGGCATCTCAAACACACAAAGGTAATGTTTCTTGAATTTTTCTGCAAATATAAAAATAATTATTGAATTTCGATATATTTTTTCAATTTTTCAATATTTTCTTTCGGGATGACACGCTCGTGCTCCAGGTCGGCGAGGGTCCAGCGGGTCGTATCGTAAAGGCTTTTGTAGCGGGCGATGCTTCGAGCGCCTTTCTCGCCCAGATAGGGATGGCGGGCCAGCGTACGCTCTGTAGCATTCCAAAGGTCAAGGTGGTTGCAGAGGGTCGTATCGATTTCTATGTCGTCGGAAAAGCCGGCCAGCCGTTCTTCGTCGAAGCCTTCGATTTCCAGCAGCTGGGCCTTGTACAGGAAACCGCCAAGGCGTTCGCGGTATTCCAGGATCTTATGGGCATAGTAGGGTCCGATGCCGCGCAGCGAGACAAGGGCAGCGCTGTCGGCGGCATTGAGTTCGACCTTCGGGATCTTGATGAAGGGTTCCAGCCGGGTAAATAGCGTATCCGACACGACGTACATTTTCCGGAAATCGTCTTTGCTGCGGAAACGTCCGCCCTTGCTGCGGTAATTTTCGATGGACTCGGCCTGCCTGAGTGTCAGCCCCAATCGCTGCAAGTCTTCCAAAGAAACGGTGTTGGGATCGAACGGGAAAGATTCGTAAGTCCGGGCAGGCTTGCTGACGGCTGTCACCGGCCGTTCGTAACCGCCCAGATTTCCTGCCTTCTTGCTGCTCGCTACGCGGCTCTGGTGTTCGGACTCGCTCGAAGAAAAACGCTCGCGAGTCTGAACGCCACCCGCCGCTTCGCTCGCGGCTGATGCCGCTTTCTCATACGTCACGTCATTCCGGGCTTGACCCGGAATCTCCACCACCTTCACTACGAAAATCGCCAGCTGAAACCCCAGCACCAGAAAGACTAGCGCCACCATTCCCGACGCCGCTCCCTTCGACACATGATCGTTCGCCCCTTTCATCGCTTCACGGTATTACTACCTACAAATATAATACAGCCCCGCCAAATCAGAGCCGCAAAAAAGCAAAAAAGGAGAATCGGACGGAAAGTGGCAGTTTATTTCTCGAACAACGTCCCGGACTGGATGTCTTGTTCCCGCAATCGTTTGAAGCAGTGGCGGCAGACAGGTTCATAGATGTCCTTCTCGCCGAGCTCCACCAGCCGGTCGCTCTTCGAGAGACGGTGGGAGTGGTGGGCGATGTCGCCGCAGCGGACGCAGATAGCGTGGACCTTGGTCACATATTCGGCCGTCGCCATGAGGGCAGGCATCGGGCCGAAGGGTTTGCCGAGATAGTCCATGTCCAGGCCGGCCACGATGACGCGTACGCCGCGCTCAGCCAGCTGCCGGGCCACGTCGACGATGGCTTCGTCGAAGAACTGGGCTTCGTCGATGCCCACGACATCGACACCTTCGGCTTTCTCCAGAATGCTCCGGGCGGAATCGACCGGCGTGGAAAGGATAGAGTTTCCCTGGTGCGAAACGACAGATTCCTCGGAATAGCGGGTATCGATCCTGGGCTTGAAAATCTCGACGCGGAGGTTGGCGAACTTGGCCCGTTTGAGCCGGCGGATGAGTTCCTCGGTCTTGCCGGAGAACATGGAACCGCAGATGACTTCGATCCAACCGGGGTTTTTGGCACTTTCTATGAACATTTTTCGTACTTTTGTAGAAAACAAAGGTACGAAAAAATGGCGAAACTCTATATCGTTCCTACACCGATCGGCAATCTCGAAGACATTACCCTCCGGGCACTGCGCGTCTTGCGGGAAGCCGATCTCATCCTGGCCGAAGACACCCGCACGAGTTCCGTGTTGCTGAAGCATTACGAGATCACGGCCCGGATGGAATCGCACCACAAATTCAACGAACATGAGCGCGTCGAAAGCGTCAAGCAGCGCATCTTCGCCGGTCAGACCGTC